>DATNMQ010000159.1:0-54241 GCA_035602465.1 Candidatus Sulfotelmatobacter sp.
GCCATGTAGGCGATCAGGTCGGGGTTGCGATAGCCGACGCAGGAGACCATCGGTCCGATCTGCGGCGCGTGCGTGTCGAGCGCGCACGCGGCGAGGAGCGACCAGCACTCGAACTGGTTGCCGTCGGGATTTCCGTAGAGCGGAAAGAAGTGGTCCCAGAACCAGATGCTGTCCACGCCGAGGTCGTCGGCGCGCCGCCACGCGTCGCGCAGCTGCTGGATGGTGCACTGCTGCGGATGGATCGTCACGCCAACCTTGAACGGCCGGTCGGTCGACATCTCTGTGCGATTATCGACGCTTCATGGTTGGGGAGCTCGTCCCGTCGCCGGTCGATCCGGCCACAGCGGACCGAAACTTCTGGAAGCGATATCACGAGCTGCGCCGGATGCAGCAGGACGAGCTGCGCCCGGACGATCCGCTTCGCCCCGACGCCGACCAGGAGGCTCTCCTGAAGCGCGTGAACCCTTTCGAGGGCCACGAGCGTGCCGAGATCTCGCGCGACGGAAAGATGCTGAGCTGGTTCGACGGCGAGCTGGTGCCGCCGGGTTCCCCCGAGTACGAGACCAACAAGCACCTGTATTGGGCCGATGTCTACGTCCGCCCCGACGCGCGCCGGCGGGGGATAGGAAGGTCGTGGCTGCCCTACTTGCTCGACCGAATGCGCGAGCACGGCAGCACGACGGTCGGTTTCTGGGTCGAGGACGACTCGGACCATGGGTTCATGAAATGGCTGGGCGCGGAAGCCCGCCTGACCGAGATCGAGAGCCGCCTGAAGCTGGCGGAGGTCGACTGGCCGATGCTCGAGCGCTGGGTCACGGAAGGCGGACAGCGATCGCCGCAGACCCGGCTCGAGATCTACGACGGATCGCTGCCTGACGCGATGCTGGCCGATTTTGCGCCGCAGGTTTCGGCGATGCTCAATACGATCCCGTTCGAGGCGCTCGACCACGGCGACATCGTGATCACGCCCGAGCGAATTCGGGAGTGGCGCGAACGGGAGGCCCTGACCGGCGAGGTGCCTCACACGGTCCTCACGCGCGAATCCGATGGAGTCATCTCCGGCGTAACCGACATGTTGTGGGCGGCGCACCGGCCGAAGCTCATCCACCAGGAGTTCACGGGGGTGCGGCCCGATGCGCGCGGGCGTGGCCTGGGCAAGTGGATCAAGGCGGCGATGCTCCTCCACCTGCGCGAGCTGTATCCCGACGCGGAGTGGGTCGCGACAGGCAACGCGGGCTCCAACGCGCCGATGCTGAAGATCAACCGCACACTCGGCTTCAGTCCCTACCGCACGGGGATCGAGTATCAGATCACGCGGGAGAAGCTCGAGGCGAAGATCAGCTAGGTCGGCGGCTCCGCTGCAGGCTGCGGATCAGCAGGATCAGGCCGATCACGATGAGCAGAACGGGCAGCGCCGCTTTGCCGACGCCGCCGTAGTCGCGCCCGCTGATGCCGAGGATTGACTCGAACAGGACGAAGCCGACGATGAAGATCATCACGCTGATGAATATCAGCGTCCGTCCCGTGCGAAGAGACGGCTGGTCGTGGTCCCGCAGCGCTTGCAGATACATCCCGAGCCCCACTCCGCCAGGCACGATGAGCGCCCACGCAAAGGCCCAGGTCGGCCAGTCGCCCGAGCTGTTCTGGTATGCGAGCACGAGCCCGAGCATGGTGACGATGCCGCCTGGGACGGTGGCGACGGAGCCAACACCCGCGAATCCGACGACGAGCAGCGTGAGGCCCGGGATGATGACGAAAAGCGGCCAGCCGTACTGCGTCAGATCGACGCCGGCCATCACCACCACGAAGGCGAAGATGCCGACGACCACAAGCACGATGCCGAGCGCGAGGCTCGAACCACCGCGCCGCTGGGGCGCGGGGTAGGGTACGGCGTCGACGTACGGGGGCGGGGGTGTGGGGGGAGGTTGCTCGGCTACGAAGTTGGGAGGTTCCGGCTCCGGAATCAGCGTCGCGCTCGCCTCAATCGGTTCCGCCGGGGCCGGGTCTGCATCAGTCGGCTCCGCCGCGGGGGGCTCGGCTGGGGACTCAGCAAAGATCGGTTCCGGGGCGGCCTCGGGCGCCGGTGGCTCCTCGGGCGTTGGTTCGCTCTTCTTTCCGGCGAAGATGTCCGGACTTCCGGCCAGGAGGTCGGGCGTGACGTGGACCATGTCGTCCTTGACCGCCGCGTCGTCCGTCGATTCGTCGGGGGCAGGCTGCTGCCCTGGAGTGGCGGGGGTCTTGCCGGGGGTGGCGCGCTTTCGCTTGCTCATGGGACGAAAAGCTTAACCGCCTCTCCTGTGACCCACCGCGGGTCCGAAAACCGGGTTCACCGGCCCGTGGCCGTGGCCGATCTCGAGTGATTGTGCGATCGCTTCGGTGATGAACTCCTTTGCCTCCCGCACCGCCTCCAGGGTTTCGGCACCGCGGGCGAGGTAAGCCGTGATCGCGGCGGAGAACACGCAGCCGCTGCCGTGCGTGTTCGACGTCTCGATGCGCCGGCCACGGAGCTCGACCAGCTCCGTCCCGTCGAAGTAGATGTCTGTCACGTCGCCCTGCGCGTGGCCGCCCTTCACGACGGCCGCGCGAGCGCCCATCGCGACGAGGTCGCGGGCCGCCTGGCGGCGCTCCTCGATGGTCGTGATTCTCCGGCCGAGCAGAACCTCGGCCTCAGGCAGGTTTGGCGTGATGATCGCGGCCAGCGGGATCAGCCGAGCGCGCATGGTCGCCACGGCGTCGTCGTGCAGGAGCTTGGCGCCGCCCTTTGCCACCATTACCGGGTCGACCACGAGCACGCGCATGCCGTGGAGCTCGATCGAGGCGGCGACGGCATCGATGATCTCCCGGCTCGACAGCATGCCTGTCTTCACCGCCTGCACGCCGATGTCCTCGACGACGACTTTGACCTGCTCGCGGATGAGGGATGTGGGCAGCTCGAGGATGTCTGTCACACCGATCGTGTTCTGGGCGGTGATTGCGGTGATTGCCGAGGTGCCGTGGACGCCGAGGACCGCGAAGGTCTTGAGGTCGGCCTGGATGCCCGCGCCTCCGCCGGAGTCGGAGCCCGCGATGGTCATGGCGACGGGGAGCTTCATGCTGGTCTGCGCCGGAACCCGGCCCAGTAGACCGCCGCCGCGACGGCCATGCTGATCAGCCCGGAGAGGTCGGCTCCGTGCAGCGACGCGATGAGGCGATCGTTGAAGAAGGTCGAGCCGGCGCCGACATTGCCGAACAGGTTGGCGTAGTTGACGAAGGCCAGGCTGGAGACCGTGCCGGCAAGCCACGCTGCGAGAGCCAGCGCCGGACGCGCCCTGCCCTCGAAGACGAAGAAGCTCAGCACCACGACGGCGGCCCACGCGGGCGACCAAAGATAGGTGAGGATCAGGAAGTCCTCGTACGCCACGTGAAAGTCGCTGACCAGCACCGCGTAGGCGGCCAGGGCTGTCCCGAGGAGGCCGCAGCCGAGGGCCGTCTGCCAGCGCGGGAGCCGGAATCCCATCGCGAGAGTCACCAAGCCCGCGGTGTACACGTCGAGGTAGTTGGCCCAGATCTCGCCGACGACGATGAAGACGAAGAAGGGCATCGCCACCCAGGCCGGAGCGTGGGCGCTGATCACCGCAAGCACCCCCTGGTTCGCGGCCAGGTTCGCGTCGATCGTCGGCAGCAGGAGCCCGAACAGGCCGAGCAGGATCATCGGCGCGGCGATCCCGACCACGGGCCAGAGCGTCACCGCGCGCTGCGTGCTCGATGAGGGCAGATAGCGCGAGTAGTCGCTCGCGAATGGGTACCACGACGCGACCAGGGCGAAGCACGTCATGAATCCGAGCACCAACGCTCCGACATGGTCGGCGCCCGAAACGGCCGGTGCCTGCGTCCAGTGGAACTGCGGCGCGAGAAACAGAAAGAGAGCCGCCGACAGAACCGCAAACGTCACGGCGCCGTAGGCCTCGAGCACCTTGATCGTCTGGTGGCCGAAGATCGCCACCGCGACGCTGAGCGCCGCGATGAGGATCACGAGCGCGAACGTCGCCCATCGATTTCCGCCGCCGAAGAGCTGGGCGCCCGCCTGCGCGGCGATCACGCAGTCGACCGCGAACCAACCGACCGCGAGGAACAGGGTGAGCGCCGCGCCGAGGTATGAGCCGCGGGCACCGAAGATGCGCCGCGTAAAGACGATCTGCGGCAACCCGGTCGCTGGACCTGTGTTGCTGAGGAGGCCGAGCATGATCGCCGCGGAGACCGTGCCGAGCGTGGTCGCGACGAGCCCGTCCCACACCCCGAGGCCGTAGTAGGTGGTGAGCAGGCTGGCCGTGAAAAGGCTTGCGTAGTTGACGAACGCGCCTGCCCAGAGGAACGCCAGCTCGCGCGGTGCTCCATGTCGCTCGCTCGCCGCGATCGCCTCGATGCCGTGTGCCTCGACCTTGCCGAAGGCGTCGGCCGCGGCGTTTCGAGCAGCGATGTCGCTCATCGGTCCTCCCTCCGCTGGCATTACCCAGTTCAGGTTCATGCGGTCGGCGCGCGGCGCCCTCTCAGCCTGCAGTCGGTTTCAGCAAGCTCCCGGTTCAGTCGATGTTAGTCGCTAGGAGCGCGGGCGACGGCTCCCGGCCACGCTCGTTAACTCTCACGCCACGGCGCGGGAAGCATGTGCGCCAGGATTCGATAGACCTCGGGGTTCATCGCCAGGCCGACGTGGCTTCCATGCACCTCGATCGCGTTCACATCATGCCGGAGGCACGCCTTCCAGTTCACGACCCCGTCGGATCGCGAGTAGATGGATGTCGTGGGGACGCGCGGCGCCGCGCTGAGGTCGCGGAGAAATCGCTTTTCGACCGAGGCTGGATGTCGATAGCGCACGGCATTGAAGAGGTGGGCGGCTCGGACGCCCGCCATCGTGAGCGGATGCACGTCGAAGGGATCGTTGAGGGGTGAGCCAAGCGTGATCACCTGCTCGACGAGCTCGGGCTTGCGATGTGAGAGCACCTTGGCCAGCACGCCGCCGCGGCTGTGGCCGATGAGCGCAACTCTTGCGGTGCTCTTGCGATGCATCTCGACGAGCGCGTCGATCAGCGGCCGCAGCATCACCTCGGAGTAATTGACGTTGAACGGGACGCCGGCAAGCCGCGGCCTGTAGCCGATGCGGCGCAGCCAGTCGTGCTGTGTGCGCAGGGTCCAGTCGCCGGCCAGAAATCCGGGGATCAGGAGCACCGGGCGGCGCAGGCCGGGCGGGACGTCTTCGCCGCGGAACACAGGATCGCGGATGAGCCGGAGGAACTCGAGATAGAAGCGGCCCTCGAGCCACATCGGCGGGATCGGATCCCAGCGCCCCAGGTAGCGGAAGTCGGGCAGCATCGGGCCCGAAGCCTTCCGCCCGCCGGGGCGCCTGCTATGGGGTGGTTCTGAGGCTGTGGCCAAGGTGTTGGCTTGAGCGCTACTCCGTTGTGGGATTGATGCCGCCGTCGCCGGGATTCCCGTGATGCCGCAATGCGTCATGAATCTTACGCGAGGATTCCGGCGGCGAATCGCCATAGGACTTCGCCGACTGCGGCGGTCGTGCGACGGCCGTCCCGGTGCAGGCGGTCGAACACCTCGAAGGAGGTGAGTACGCCGATCACGTCCTCGGCCTCCTTGATCGAGCATCCGGGCCGCAGCTGATCCGCCACCGCGAGCCTCTCCGCAAGCTCGCGGTTGGACGCCGAGCCCCGGTCGTCGGGGCCTTGGGGGAGGTGCCGGAAGAGAGACGGGTCGGTCGCCCACCTCGAGCACGCCTCCACGAGACGCCGCTGGAGGAGCTCTCGCGGGGTGCCGAGGGGATCGATCGGCTTCTCCGGAAGTGGGGCCAGGGCCTGGAGCACGCCCGTGCGCGAACCGAACCGGTTGTAGACGGTGATCCGGGAGACGCCGGCGCGGCGGGCGATCTCGCCGACACTGGCGGCCGAGCCGGCGGCGACCAGCTCTCGAGCGGCGGCAAGGATCGACGCCGCGGTGCGGTCGACGGAGGCCTGGCGCCGACCGAGGCGATACGGGCGTTCTGACACCCAATTAGATTAGCAAACTGTATGTCAAGTGAATATCGGCTAAATCTCTCAGCAGTTCCCCAGCCACCTTTGGGACGATTTGTCACCGTATGGGCAAGAAGCGCCTCCAGCGGCCGTCCGTCGAGCCGCCTGCCCGGGATCGGTGGCTTGGCTACGCGACGCTGCCGCTCCGTCTCTACCTGGGGGCCACCTTCGCGTACGCGGGCGTGCAGAAGATCCTCGATCCCGGCTTCCTGCAGCCCGGCTCCTCGACCTATATCGGCACCCAGCTGCAGGCGTTTGCGGCTCACTCGCCGATCGGTTTCCTCGTCCAGGCTCTTGCCCTGCCGACGCCCCAACTGACCGGTATCGCGGTCATCGCCACCGAGCTGGTGGTCGGGTGCCTGGTCCTGGTGGGCATCGCCACGCGGTGGGCGGCGGCGGTCGGCGCGCTCGTGAATCTCGTTTTCTTCCTGACCGCCAGCTGGACGGTCCAGCCCTACTTCCTCGGCTCGGACAGCATCTACGCCGTCGCCTGGATCACGCTCGTCCTGATCGGCGACCAGGGCGTGGCCACCGCGCGGCCGCTGTTCTTCGGACCCGACTCGGCGACCAGCGCGGGCCGCCGGAGCAAGGCCGACCTCGACCGGCGCCGGCTGCTCTTCCAGATCGGAGGCGCGGCGGTGGCGGCCGTGTGGGTGCTCGGACTTTGGCCGCGCGTGCGAGGCACGAGCGTCGCCGCGCCCGTGGCCGAGACTCCAAGCCCGACGACCTCACCGACCCCGGTCGCCTCGCCTACCGGGACGAGGATCGGCGCGCTGGCCGATCTGCAGTCTCAAGGTTTCTTGAACTTTCAGGATCCGAAGACCGGCGACCCGGCCGTCGCGGTCTCTCTTTCCGGTGGGAGTGTCGTCGCTTTCGACGCGGTCTGCACCCACGCCGGATGCCAGGTCGGCTACGACTCGAGCCAGCGATTGCTGTCGTGCCCCTGTCACGGCGCCCTGTTCGATCCGGCGCACGGAGCGGCCGTGGTCGCGGGCCCGGCCCCGACTCCACTGGCGTCGATCAATGTCCAGGTCGGCGCCGACGGAGGTGTTTACGCCGGCTGAGGCCGGCTTCGCGAGTCGACCGCCTACCATCGCACGGAGTGTCACGCTCCCAGGCTCCGACGCAGAATCGCGAGATCGACGGCCGGAGCCAAGGAAAGGGTGGCGCT
Source organism: Candidatus Sulfotelmatobacter sp. (assembly GCA_035602465.1). Taxonomy (GTDB): domain Bacteria; phylum Chloroflexota; class Dormibacteria; order Dormibacterales; family Dormibacteraceae; genus 40CM-4-65-16. Next base: position 7,228 of record DATNMQ010000159.1, read on the forward strand.
GCTAGAAGCGCATCGCTAGATGCGTGACGACGCTGCGCCAGGCCCCTTGACGCCGGCTTCAGCGCCACCCGGGGTCCCCGCGAAATCGAAGATTTCGTGGGGTGGGATGGCGCCCGGCCGTCTAGCTCGCGAGGCTGGGCGGAGCCTTGGGGGCGGGACACTCCAGTGAGGCTGTGGGATCCGCTCGCGCTGCGCGAGTTTTCCGCCCTGCTCCGTGACCCGATCTTCCGCGGCCGCGGCGTGCCACAGGGCGACGGAAGGCCGGTCTTGCTGGTGCCTGGATTTCTCGCAGGCGACTGGACGCTGAGGGTGCTCCAGAACTGGCTGACGCGCCTCGGCTATACCTCCTACCTCTCCGGGATCATCCTGAACGTCCAGCACTCGGAGCGCATCCTCGCCGACCTTCGCCGCAAGGTGGCGGCGATTGCGAGCGAATCAGGCTCGCGCGTGAGCCTCGTCGGTCACAGTCGCGGCGGGCTGCTCGCGAAGGTCCTCGCGCAACGCCGGCCCCAGATCGTCGAGCAGGTGATCACCCTCGGCTCACCGCTCGCGGACTGGACAGACCTCGCCCCGGTGACCCATCACGCGGTCGGAATCGTTCGCACGGCGAATGAGTTCGCATACGGCAGGCGCTTTAACCTCGAGGGCCGCTTCACCTACGACCTGAAGCTCCCGCCCGCGGTGCCGACCACGTCGATCTACACACCCGACGACGACGTCGTGAACTTTCGCTCATGCCTGCGACCTGACATCCCGGCCATTCCCGTTTGGGGCTCGCACAACGGGCTTGTCGTCAACCCGGAGGTGTACAGGCTTCTCGGCCGGCTTCTCGCCCGTCCGTCGCGGCCCGCCCACAAGTGATCGCATTCGGAGTCGCGCTCGCCCTGGCGGCTGCAGCACTGCATGGCACCTGGAACGTGCTGGTCAAGGTCGGTGGCGATCCCATCGCAACATTTCGGCGCGCGACCTTCGCGTCGGCCGCCGTCGCGACGATCGTGTTGATCCCCGAGCTGTTGGTCCTTGGCCGTCCTCGCCTGAGCGCCGCGGCGATCGGCTTCTGCGTGCTTTCGTCCATCCTCGAGACGGCCTACCTGCTGCTCTTGTCGCTCGCCTACCGGCGAGGAGAGCTTTCCGCCGTCTACCCGATCGCGCGCGGCACGGCGCCGTTGATCGCGGTCGCGGTCGGGCTCGTTCTTCTGGGCGAGCGATTGTCCGCGGCCCAACTCGTCGGGGTCGGTCTGCTGCTGGTCGGCATTCTCGCGGTCTCTCTGTCCCAGGCGGGCGGACGGGGCACGGTCCCTGCCTTGCTCACCGGGGTCTGCATCGCGGCGTACACATCGGTCGACCGGGTCGGCGTGCGGCTGGCGTCACCATGGTTTTACGCCTGGCTGTTGTTCACGCTCATGGCGATGGAGCTGCCCATCGCGCTGTGGATCGTGTCCCGGTTCCGCGACGCATCGGCCGCCGTCCGGAGCCCTGGGTGGAGAAAGTCGGTGCTGATCGGCGCCTTCATGTGGGCGGGATACTTCCTCGTCCTCTGGGCTTTGAGCCTGGCGCCCCTCGCCGTCGTGGCGCCTGTGCGCGAGACGGCCATCGTCGCCGTGGCCGCGTGGGGCGTGTGGCGGATGCGCGAACGGCGCGGGGCCGCGATGAAGCTCTCCGGGGCTGCCGCGGCCCTTGTGGGAGTGGTGCTGCTAGCCGTCTAAGCCGGTGGTAAGGTAGATCAGTCCCCGGTAGTCGGGCGATGTTCGCCGCGGTCGGATCTTCTCGAAAGGACCCGTGCGTTCGCGACTAGCTTTCGAGAAGAGGAGTTTGTCGATGCCCACTGGGACCATAAAAAAGCTGGTCTCCGACCGCGGTTTCGGCTTCATCGCCGCCGAGGACGGGAAGGAGTATTTCTTCCACCGCACAGGCCTTGACTCGAGCGTGAACTTCGACTCCCTCGCCGGTGGCGAGCGGGTCAGCTTTGAGATCGAGCCAAGCCAGAAGGGTCCTCGCGCAAACCGCATCAAGCTCGCTTAATCGACCGCCTTTCGTTCGAGATAGAGCCGCTCGGGGAGTACTCCCTGCGCGAAAGCGCAGGCTTCATCGATGCCTGGCACGAGGCGCCGTCTGAAGGCGGAAAAACGGCAGGGCATCTGCACCTCGCCTATCTCACCGACCACGACTGGTTGCCCGTCGGCGTGTGCCTGACTCAAGACACGGCGGGTATCGTCCACGGCGACGTCTACGGAACTGCGCCAGTCGACGCCGTGCGCAGGCAGACGGCTCGGATCCTGAGCCTCGACGTCGACGGCCACGGATGGCCGGACGTCGCGAAACGGGATCCGGTGGTTGGTCGCCTCCAGAAGATGTTTCCGGGTTTTCGCCCTGTCAACTGGTCGAATGCCTACGAAGCCGCGGCCTGGTCGATCATGTCGTCGCGCATCACGATGCGCCAGGGCCAGGGCATCAAAGAAAGGATGTGTCGCGAGCTCGGCGAGTCGGTCGAAGTGCACGGACACACGCTGTTCTGCTTTCCGAGACCTGAGGTGCTGGCGGGCCTCGATTCCTTCAAGGGCCTCTTCGGGCGCAAGGTCGAGTACCTGAAGGCGCTGGGGCGCGCGGCTCTGGCCGGCGAGCTGGACACGGAAGCCCTGCGCACGATGTCGAGCGAAGAGTCGCTCGAGAGGCTGATGCACCTGCCGGGGATCGGGGAATTCGGCTCGCAGCTGATCAGGCTGCGGGCGTTGAGCGCGGTCGATGAGCTGCCGACGCACGAGCGGCGGCTGTTGAACGCGATCCAGATCGCATACGGCCTGCCGAAAGAGCCCGACATCGCCGCGCTGCAGGTGATGGCCGAAAAGTGGCGGCCGTATCGGATGTGGGTTGCGGTCTGCCTGCGGCGAACCCTCGCGGGCGGCGCGGGCATGATGCACTCGCGCGCAGCGGGCTGATTTCCGCCCTTAACAGCCTGGGTTGAAACCGCTTTTTTTGACCTAAGCTCGCCTCAGGCGAAGCTGGTGGGGGAGGGGCCGGCTGGAGGAGGGAGGGCCCCCAAAGGTGGGTACGCCGCCGGTCGGCGACGCCTCAGTGTGAGTGGCTGCGCACCAGCGCCATCGCGGCCATCCAGAGCAGGCCGCCCGTGATGAGCAGCACCCAGAGGGTCCACGGGATCAGCGAGAACTGGACGAGTGCGCCGAAGATGCACATCGCCCCCGCGCCTGCCAGCAAGAACGATCCGGGCATCAGCAGCCACGCCGAGTACCACGGCGGCTGCACCACGTCTCCGCGGTCCGAGATCTTGACCGCACCGAACACCAGCGCCGCGGTGATCACCGCGGGGGCTGTGAGTCCGAACGCCCACCGCATTTCGATCGAGCCGTTCATAGCCGCGACCAGCGGCTGCACCCCGGCCATGGCAAGGCCCGCCGCCACGGCGAACGCAACCATCCGGAGCATCGCGCTGGCGTGAGGCATCGACGAACTTATCCCTGGCACTTGTGCAACGCGCCACGATGATGGATCACGCCCGGCCGAATAGGACGTGGTTACGGGCTGTCGTTTCGAACGGCCCGGGATGGACGCGACGTAGTTCGGCCAGGGCTTCGCGCTCGAAGGCTTCGCGAACATCCACCTCCACGCCGTCGAGTCGCGCGGCGCAGTCCCACCAGCTCATGACCATGGACACGAAATGCTCGGCGGACTCCCATCGCACCTTCTCCTCGACGACCTCGACGCGTACTCCGGAAAAACCCGCGCGCTCGGCTGCGGCCTGGAGAAGGGCAGCGTCCGCCACGATCTTCTGGGTGCCCTGGCGATCGGTGGCTTGCGGTGCCGGCGGCAGGAAGCGGTCGACCACCGGCCGCATCACCGCCCATGCGGTCTGACCTGGCAGGTCGACCGGCATGCTCGCGGCGAAGCGTCCGTCATCTCGGATGACGCGCCGGGCCTCGCCCAGCGCCTGATCGAGATCGGACACGAATTGAAGCCCGTGCCCGCACGTCGCGGCGTCGAAGGACGAGTCGGCGAAGGTGAGGTGCGTCATGTCCATCACCTCGAAACTCGCGTTGGCGATGCCGGCCGCGCGGGCGAGCTGCAGCATGCCCTCCGCCAGGTCGACGCCGACCACCGCGCCGTCGGGCGCCACCAGCGCGGCAAGACGACGCGTCAGCGTGCCCGGTCCGCACGCCAGGTCCAGCACTCGCATGCCGGGCCGCGCCTCGACCAGCGCGATTGCCCGCTCGCGCCCCCGAGCCTCACCGCGGGCCATGATCTCGTCGAGCCGCCGTTGGTACGCGGCGGCGTGCCGGCTGAAGATCGCGGGAAAGAGGTCCTTCGACTTCAGGGGACGAGCCTCTTCCACTCGCGTTCCAGCCACATCGCGGCGCGAAGCGTGGTCTGGTTGTTGTGGCCGACGACCTGGATGCCGACCGGCAGCCCCACCACCGGCGCGGGCACCACGGCGACCGGCTGATACGTGGTGTTGAACGGTCGAGTGAAGCGGGCCATCGGTTCACGCACCTCCGGTCCCGCGTCGACGGGTGGGGCGACGATCGCGGTCGCGGGGGCCACCAGCGCGTCGACGTCCCGCATCGCGTGCGCGGCAGCCTCTGCGAGGCGCGGGCGCTCATCGATCGCCGCCTCGTAATCCGATCGCGAAACGCCTTCCCCGCGGCGGATCAAATGGAGCACGTCCGCGCCGTACTTCTCCGGGAATTCGGTCGCCCAGCGGTGGTGGTAGGCGGCCGCCTCATAAAGGAGGATCAACAGGCCCACCTGGAACAACTTGTCCCGTTCGACGAACTCGACCTCGGGCAGCCCTTTCGAAACGCGCTCCCACACGCGCGCCGTCGTCTCGTCCAGGCCGTTCACAAATCCGGCCGGCACCGCCAGGCGCGGCGCGGACAGCCCGTCGAGCGAGATCTCCTCGCCGGACATCATCGAATAGGCCGCCGCCGCCGTCGCGATGTCGGGGGCGATCGGGCCGAGCGTGTCGAGCGACTTGCTAAGCGGGATGACGCCCTCTACGTCGACACTGCCGAAGGTGGGCTTGAAGCCCGCCACCCCGCACAGCGCGGCAGGGATGCGGATCGATCCCCCAGTGTCGCTGCCGATCGCCCAGTCGCACATCCCCGCGGCGACGGCCACCGCCGAGCCGCCGGACGAACCACCGGACACGCGGCCCGTGTCGTGGGGGTTGCGCGCGGTGCCGTAGTGGGGGTTGACGTTGGTCACCCCGTAGGCGAACTCGTGCAGGTTGGTCTTGCCCACGACGACGCAGCCCGCCTGGCGGATGCGCCGGATGACCGGAGCGTCCTTGCTCGCGGGCACGTTGGGCAGGATCACGCTGCCCGCCGTGGTGACCGTCCCGGCTACGTCGACCAGGTCCTTGACGCCGACGACGATTCCGCTGCCGGTTTCGCGAGAGATCGAGATGAACGCGTGGAGCTCCGGGCGCTCGGCGATCCGCGCTCGCGCCTCATCAATGTTCATCGGCATCCATCGGGCCCATTGTCGGGTCTCGAAGGGGGCCCATCGAGTTATCCTGCCCGCTGATGTCGACGCCTAGTGGGGGTTTCGCGGCCGCCAACCTTTCCTGGAGCAAGGTCGACGTGCTCACCGCGTTCCAGCGCCTGACCGCGGAGATCCAGGTGCGTGGAGGCCGACTTGGGCAGACAATCAACGACCCGGAGCCTCTTTTCCACCTTCGCAACGTGAGCGCCGAGCCGCTCGTGCCTGGAGCTGTGCCCCTGAGTGGTGTCCCCGAGGGACTGTTCAACAAGGCGCATATCGGCGGCATCAGGACGATTGAGCCCGAGCCGCCCCCGCCCGACCAGGCCCCGGACATGATCCGGCGCTACGTCATGTATCAGGCGGTCTCCTTCATGGTCAGCGGCGCGGCCGAGTTCCCCAAAGTGACCGAGGTGTCGATGCACACGGAGATCCTGATGAAGAACCACTTCTTCCAGATCCTGGACGCGACCGTGACAATCTTCGGCGTCGCCGGGAAGAGCTGGACCCAGCCGTCGATCTGGGTCAACCGCGACCAGATGCTGGGGCTGTTTCTAGGCTGACCGGCCGCCGAACACGCCGCGGATCCGGTCCCAGATCACGGCGAACATCAGCGACAGCGCGTTGACCGGGCGGGCAGTCGCGACCGCAACTGTGGGCGCCGGAGAAGGCGCGGCCGGCTGAGTGCCCCCGGCCTGGGGGCTGCCGGCCGGCGGGCTTGCCTGGGGCGGCGGATTTGCGGTCTCGACGTTGGCCTTGATGCATGTCGCCATCTCGTTGACCAGCCGGCGAGAGACGTCCTCCATGACGCCGCGGCCGAACTGGGCCACCCTCCCCGCGATGTGATATTCGGTGACGATCCGCACCGTCGACCCGCCGTCCGCGGCGACGACAAACATCTGCGCCGTGGCCCGGGCGGAGCCCGGACCTGTGGTCTCGCGGCCCTCCGCGGTCAGCGTCGCGGTCCTGTCCGCGTCGCTCCGCTCCGAGATCCGCGCCGTGCCGCTGTAGGCGACGGTGATCGGTCCGACCTTGACCTTCACCTTCCCTTTGAAGGTGCTCGGGTCGACGACCTCAGACAGCTCGGCCCCGGGCACGCAGCCAACGACCTTGTTGATGTCGAGCAGGTAAGCGAACACACGATCGGGCGGGGCGCTGACCTGAAAAGAATTCTCCAGTTGCATTTCCTGGCTAAAAGTAGCGCAATACTGTGGTTGGACTACAAGCGGGTTGGGTCAATCGAGCGGTGCGTGGCTACGCGCCGCCCTTTGTACGGGGTTAGGAGGAGCGCATGAAGCACAGGGTCGCTACCACCGTCAACGGCCGCCGGCATGAGCACGAGGTCGAGCCTCGCCTCCTGCTCGTGCACCACCTCCGAGACAACCTGGGGCTGACCGGGACCCACATCGGATGCGACACGAGCCAGTGCGGCGCGTGCACGATCCTCGTCGACGGCATGGCCGTCAAGAGCTGCACGATGTTCGCGGTCCAGGCCGAGGGCAAGAGCCTGACGACGATCGAAGGGATGGCCAAGGACGGGGAGCTGCACCCGATCCAGCAGGCGTTCTGGGACGAGCACGGGCTGCAGTGCGGCTACTGCACGCCTGGCTTCATCATGGCCGCGTCCTACCTGCTGTCGCAGAACCCGAACCCGACCGAGGACGAGATCCGCAAAGGCCTCGAAGGCAACCTCTGCCGGTGTACCGGCTACGTGAACATCATCAAGGCCGTCCAGACGGCGGCCAAGGCGATGGGCGGGACCCAGGCGAAGCCAACCGAGCGCGCCGCCGTGCGGAGGAGCTGAGTCATGGCAGTCACGACGATGATCGGAGCCAAGATCCACCGCCGCGAGGACCCCAAGCTGGTCACCGGCCATGGAAGCTACGTTGACGACCTTCGCCAGGTGGGCATGCTCTACATGTCGGTCGTACGCAGCGCACAAGCCCATGCGCGAATCAAAAGCATCGACATCACTGAAGCCGGGAAGGCCCCGGGCGTAGTGGCGATCTACACGGCCCGGGATTTCAAAACGGTGATCAGCGGGGGGCTGCCCGTCACCGAATCCCTGATCGCCGACAAGAAGTACGTCCCCAATCAGTTTCCGATCGCCGAGACGGAGGTCGTTTACTTCGGCGAACCGGTGGCGGTCGTGCTCGCCGTCGAGCGATACCAGGCCGCGGATGCCGCGGAGCAGGTCCAGGTGGACTACGAGCCACTCCCGGTTGTCGTCGACTTCGAGAAGGCGATGCAGAAGGGAAGTGAGAAGGCGCACAGCGACGGGCCGGACAACATCGCGTGGGACGTGAAGTTCCCCGGAGGCGACATCGAAGCCGCGTTCAAAGAGGCGGACGTCGTCGTCAAGGAGCGAATCCTCCAGCAGCGAGTCTTCCCGCTGTCGATGGAGCCCCGCGTTGTGCTGGCGAACTTTGTGCCTTTCGGGAATCAGCTCACGCTGTGGACGTCAACCCAGGTCCCGCACTTCGTCCGCATCTTCCTTTGCTTCGGCCTCGGCATTCCAGAGAGTCAGATCCGCGTCATCTCCCCGGACGTCGGCGGTGGATTCGGCAGCAAGCTTCGGCCCTATCCGGAGGAGTACCTCGCCGCGGCGGCTTCCAAGCTCTCGGGCAGTCCCGTGAAATGGGTCGAGGGCCGAACCGAGAACCTTCAGGCGACGACTCACGGACGCGGCCACATCTTCGACATCGAGGTGGCGGCCAAGCGAGACGGCACTCTTCTCGGTCTCAAGGTCACCAACCTGTCCGACAACGGCGCATACATCGGCGTCTTCGGAGCCCTTCAAAGCGCGCTCGCCATGTTGTTGGCGCCTGGCTGCTACAAGTGGAAGGCATTCGACGGTCGCACCGTCGGCATCTTGAGCAACAAGATGTCGACCGACCCCTATCGCGGCGCGGGCCGCCCAGAGGCTGCTCACCTCGTCGAGCGAGCGGTCGACCTTGTGGCTCACGAATTGAAGATGGATCCGGCGGACGTTCGCCGCAAGAACTTTCCCACCGAAAAGGAGTTCCCGTTCACCAACCCGCTCGGCATGGTCTACGACTCCGGCAACTACGCGAAGACTCTGGACAAGGCGATGCAGATCGTCGGCTACAAAGAGCTTCGCCGCCGCCAGGCGGAATTGCGCAAGCAGGGCCGATATCTCGGCATCGGGTTGTCGACGTATGTCGAGATCTGCGGTGTCGGTCCATCTGCCGCCACTGACCACGTCTCAGGGAGCATTTCGCTCGTCGAGTCGTCTGTGGTGCGAGTCCATCCGACCGGATCCGTGACCGTCGCGGTGGGAACGCATTCCCACGGCCAGGGTCATGACACAACGTTCTCGCAGATCGTGGCGGACACGCTCGGGGTGCCGTACGAGTCGGTCCAGATCAACCATGGCGATACGGCCGACACTCCTTTCGGCTATGGGACGTACGGCAGCCGAAGCCTTCCGGTGGGCGGCATCTCGATCTACAAGTCCTGCCAGAAAGTGGTCGACAAGGCCAAGAAGATCGCGGCCCACATGCTCGAAGCAGCGGAAGCCGATGTTGTGTTCGACCAGGGTCGCTTTCATGTGAAGGGCAGCCCCGACCGCGCGAAGACCATGGGCGAGGTCGCGTTCAGGGCTCACCAGACCGGTCTTCCCGACGGTATGGAGGAGGGCCTGGAGGCAGTCACCTACTTCGATCCACCCAATTTCACCTGGCCGTTCGGCGCGCACATATGCGTCGTCGAGGTCGATCCGGACACTGGCGCTGTCGACATCCAGAAGTACATCGCGGTGGACGACTGCGGCAACGTCATCAACCCCATGATCGTGGACGGCCAGATCCATGGCGGCGTTGCTCAGGGCATCGGGCAGGCGCTGTTCGAGGAAGTCGTCTATGACTCTGATACAGGGCAGCTTCGCACCGGAACGTTGCTCGATTACAGCATTCCTGGCATAGGCGAGATCCCTGACCTTGAGCTCGACAGGACGATCACGCCATCACCCACCAATGACCTCGGAGTGAAAGGGGTCGGCGAAGCCGGCACCATCGCGGCGAGCGCCGCGGTGATCAACGCGATTTGCGATGCGCTCAGCCCGCTGGGCATCAAGCACGTCGACATGCCGGCCAGCCCGGACAGGCTGTGGAAGATGATTCAGGAGGCACGCAAGTGATACCAGCCGCATTCGAATACGCCCGGGCCTCCTCGGTCGAGGAGGCCTCCAAGCTGCTCAAGAAGTTCGGGGAGGACGCGAAGGTGCTCGCCGGTGGGCACAGCCTGATCCCTCTCATGCGCCTGCGCCTGGCGCAGCCCACGGCTCTTATCGACATCAACGGGATCAAGGAGCTCGACCACATCAAGGAGGACGGCCACAAGCTGCGGATCGGCGCGCTGACGCGGCACGTGACGATCCAGAACTCCTCGGTGGTCAAAGACAAGCTGCCGCTCCTCGCCGAGATTGCGGGCGAGGTGGGCGACAACCAGGTTCGCAACATGGGCACGATGGGCGGCGTCATCGCGCATGCCGACGCGGCCGGTGACTATCCGACTCTCGCGCTGATGCTCGACGCCGAGATTGTCACGAACCAGCGCACGATCCAGGCGAAGGACTTCTTCAAGGACCTGTTCACGACGTCGCTCGGGCCGGACGAGATCGTGACGGAGGTCGTCTTTCCGGTGGCGAACGGTCCCCACAAGTACGTCAAGTTCCGCCGCCGGCTCTTCGATTGGGCGATCGTCGGCGTCGCCGCGCAGAAGATGAACGGCGACTGGCGGATCGGCCTCACAAACGTCGGCCCGACCCCTGTGCGCGCCAAGGCGGTGGAGGAGGCTCTGAAGAAGGGCGCCAAGCCTGAGGAGGCGGCGCTGCATGCCTCCGACGGCCTCAATCCTGCGGGCGACCTGCGCGCCAGCCCGGAGTACAAGAAGCACCTCGCGCGGGTGCTGACCAAGCGCGCGATCCAGCAGAGCACCTAAGGCTGGGTGGCCGGGCCCTCAAGCCCGGCCACCTCGTACGCTTTGTCACCGTGACGGCTCCTTTGAGCATCGACGACGTCGAGCGGCGCCTGCGCGAGCGGCGTTACATCGGCGACCGCGGGCTCGCGACCTCGATCTTTCTCGCCCTCCAGCTCAAGAAGCCGCTGTTCATCGAGGGCGAGGCCGGCGTCGGCAAAACCGAGGCGGCCAAGGTCATGGCCGAGGTCCTGGGCGCGCGGCTGATCCGCCTCCAGTGCTACGAGGGCATCGACCTGGCGCACGCGGTCTACGAATGGAACTACCCGCGGCAGCTGCTGCACATCCGCCTCATGGACGAGGGCGCCGACAAGACGGACAGGCGCACGGCGGAGCGCGAGATCTTCAGCTCCGAGTTCCTCCTCCGCCGGCCGCTGCTGGACGCGATCGACAACGACGACGCCACACCGCCGGTGCTGCTGATCGACGAGATCGACCGCTCGGACGAGGAGTTCGAAGCATTCCTCCTCGAGCTGCTGTCCGAGTTCCAGATCTCGATCCCGGAGATCGGCACCATCAAGGCAAAGCAGGTGCCGTTCGTGGTCATCACCTCCAACCGCACGCGCGAGGTGCACGACGCCCTCAAGCGCCGCTGCCTCTATCACTGGATCGACTACCCCGACCTCGACAAGGAGGTGGAGATCGTGCGCGCGCGCGCGCCCGAGGCGGCGGATGGCCTGGCGCGCGAGGTCGCCGCCCTCGTCCAGGGACTCCGCGGCATGGACCTCTACAAGGTGCCCGGGGTGGCGGAGACGCTCGACTGGGCGCGGTCGCTCGCTGCGCTCGGCGCCACGCGCATCGACGCCAACCTGGTCAACGCGACGATGGGCGCCGCGCTCAAGTACCAGGAGGACCTCGAGAAGGTGCGTGAGCAGGTCCCTGCGCTCATCGAGAAAGCGCAGCGTGCCTGAGCCCGCATCGCCCGACCTCCTGCCTCGCCTCGGCGCCTTCGCCCGGCTTCTGCATGACGCGGGTCTCGAGGCGGGACCGCGCCGCCTGACCGACGCGACTCGCGCGCTCGCGTTCATCGACCTCAAGCAGCAGAGGGATTTTCGCAACGCCCTCCGTTCCGTTTTCGTCAGCCGGAAGGAGGACCTGCCGACATTCGAGGCCGCCTTCGACATCTTCTGGTCCCCGCTCGACCCGCGTGCGTCGGCCGGAATGATCCCCGGCCGCAACCGGTCCCTGCCCCTTTCACCCGAGCGGGCGAAGGCCTGGGCCAACGCGCTCGGCCTGAACACCTCGGAGATGAACCGCAAGGGCGAGGACCAAGAATTCCCCGCGAGCTCCAGCGGTTACAGCGCAGAAGAGCTGCTGCGCAACAAGGACTTCGAGCAGATGACGTGGGCGGAGACGGAACAGGTCAGGCGACTCCTCGAGCAGGCGCCATGGCGGGTGGCGGAACGGCGCACGCGCAGGCTTCGACCGGCTCGCTCCGGACGCATCGACCTCAGGCGATCGGCCCGGCACGCGATCCGCTCGAGCGGCGAGCTGATGACTCTCTTCCGGCGCAAACCTCGCGTCCGGCGGCGGCCGCTGGTGCTCATCTGCGACGTGAGCGGCTCGATGGAGCGCTATTCGCGGCTGCTGATGATCTTCGCCCACGCCATCGCGCGCCGCGAAGACCTCGAAGCTTTCGTCTTCTCGACGCGGCTGACCCGCATCACGCGCCTGCTGCGCCAGCGTGACCTCGACCGGGCGCTCGAATCGGTGAGCAAGGGCGTGCACGACTTCAGCGGCGGCACGCGCATCGGCGACGCCCTCGGCACCTTCAACCGGCAGTGGGCGAGGCGAGTGCTCGGCCATGGAGCGGTCGTGATCATCATCAGCGACGGCTGGGACCGCGGAGACCCCGCGCATCTCGCGGCCGAGCTGCTCCACCTGCGCCGCTCGGCGCACCGGCTCATCTGGCTCAACCCGCTCCTCGGAACCGAGGGCTACCAGCCGCTTACACGCGGGATGGCCGCCGCGCTGCCCTTCTGCGATGACTTCCTCACCGCGCACAACGTGCAGGCGCTGGACGACCTCGGCCGGCTGCTCGCCGGGCTCGACGCGAGGACGTCGCGATGAGAGAGGTGCTCGACGAGCTCAACCAATGGACGCGCGAGGGCGAGGACATCGCGCTCGCGACTGTGGTCGAGACGTGGGGCTCGAGCCCGCGTCCGCTCGGCTCGAAGATGCTGGTGACGCGCTCCGGAAAGATGGCGGGCTCGGTGTCGAACGGATGCATCGAGGGCGTCGTCTTCGAAGAAGCGCAGGAGGTACTCAAGAGCGGCAAGGCGAAGATTGCGGCGTACGGCGTCGCGGACGACGTCGCCTTCGAGGTCGGTCTTGCTTGCGGAGGCCACATCGAAGTCTTCATCGAGCCATTCGCTGCGGTCCACGAGCACCTGCTCGGGATGCTGAACCGAAACGAGACGGCCACGCTCCGCACGAACCTTGTTTCAGGAGTGGCCGATCTGATCGAGGGTTTGGCGCTCGGCAGCGAACTGCCCCGCCGGGAGGGCGATGTTTTCATCGAGCCCTATCGCCGGCCCGCGCACCTCGTGATCATCGGCGCGATCCACATCGCGATTCCGCTGCACAGGCTGGCCAAGCTGATGGGCTATCGCGTCACGGTGGTCGATGCGAGAAAAAAGTTCGCGACGAAGGAACGGTTCCCAGAGGCCGATGAGCTCATCGTCTCTTGGCCCGACGAGGCGCTGGCCAAGTTGACGATCGACAGCTCGACCTACGTGGTCATCCTGACCCATGACCCGAAGTTCGACCTGCCCGCGCTGCGCGCGGTCCTGCGCAAGGACGCGGGCTACGTCGGCGCGATCGGCAGCCGCAAGACCAACCAGAACCGCTTCGACGCGCTGCGCAAGGAGGGCTTCACCGAGGAGCAGCTGTCGCGCGTGCACGGTCCGATCGGGCTCGACCTGGGGGGGCGCGGGGCGGAGGAGACCGCGCTGGGCATCCTTGCGGAGATCACGGCCGTGCGGTTCGGCGGCTCAGGCGTGGCTATGCGAGCTGCGCGCGGTGTCCGCGCCTAGCTTCTTTTGCGCGCGGAATCGCCGCGCCTTTTCGCGGTTTCCGCAGGAGGCCATCGTGCACCAGCGGCTGGAGTGGTTCTTCGATCGGTCGTAGAACGCCCAACGGCATTCGTCCGAGTTGCACAGCTTGAGCCGCTCCCAGTCCTCGCCCTGCATCGCCGAGTAGAGCGTCGCGACCAGCCGGCCGATCGCGCCGACAGCGCCTGACGCCTCCGGTTCCAGCCGCGGCCGGCCGTCCGGCGCGAACCGCATGCGTAGCCGGCTGGCGGTTGCGGCTTCGTTGAGGGTCGCCAGGTCCACCGGGTAGACGCGCTGTCCGGAGTTCCCGCCGATCACACCGCGCATCGCTTCGCGGACCGCGGTCGCGTGCTTTAGGTCGGAGTCGTCCACGGGCTGGGCGGAGTCCATCAGGCCGTTTGCAACGAGCCAGGCCTTGAGCGTGTTTGAGTCTCTGAGCTCCTCCTTAAGAGGCACCAGGTCGACGGTGTTGACGAAGGCCTGGACCAGGCCGAGCTCACCCGTGGCCGTTTCCCGTTCAGACATCGAGAATTATCTTACCCATAACCATAAAAACCACAACACAGGTTATACTAACCATTGTAATCAGTTAGCTAGTTACCAAGGAGGAAAGAGATGAACCCGTACCAGAACGAGGAGCTCATGTGGCAGCGGCTGAAGGACATCCAGCTCGAGGCCGAGAACAGCCGCCTGTGGGCCACCTACCGGCTCCCCGCCACGGTCCGGCTCGTCCGGAAGCTCGGCAGGCGGGTCTGGCGGTTGGCCCAGCTCGCGACGCCGCGGGGGCGCCGCCGGTCCCAGTCCCAGCTCCGGCTCGTTGACGACCGCGAGACCGCGTCGGACGTCGCGTAGGTCGACGGCGGTGCCAATCAACCGTTTGCGGAAGACCCTGGTGCACGCGATGGAGAAGGTCGAAGACGCGCTCTGGCCTCTTCTCCGTGGCGTGCACCCGCGATGGTGGTCCTGAGGCTAGGCCGCGAGGCGGCGCAGCACCGCCACCTGCTCGGCGTCGGGACCGCCACCCGCGCCCGGCACCTCGAGGATGAATGGAAGCTTCGCGAGTCGCGGCTCGTGGAGCAGGGCACGAAAGCCTTCCTCGCCGATCTGGCCGGTCCCGATGTTGGCGTGCCGGTCACGGTTCGATCCAAGGCCTGTGACCGAATCGTTGCAGTGGATCACCTCGATCTTCTTCATGCCGATCACCGCGTCGAGCTCGTCAAGCGTCTTCTTCACGTGTTCGGCATCGCGTTCGTCGTAACCGGACGCGAAGGCGTGGCACGTGTCGAAGCAGACGGACACCCGCGGATCGTCGAGCGCGTCGAGCATCTGGTGGATCTCCTCGAATCGCGCGCCGACGCATCCGCCGAGCCCTGCATTGTTCTCGATGAGGAGGCGCGCCGACTTCGGCTGCGCGCGCTCGAGCACGTGCTGCAGGTGCTCGGTGATGGAGGGAAGCCGCGCCTCGAAGCCCGCACCCTTGTGCGAACCCGTGTGGAAGATCACGCCATCGATGCCCAGGTCGTCCGCCGCCTTCAGGTAGCCGGCCAGAGTGCTCTCCGAGCGCTGGCGCAGCGTGGGGTCGTCGCCCGCCAGGTTGATCAGGTAGACGGCGTGGAAGTAGAACGGAGGGTGGCCGTGCTTGGCGGCCGCTTCTTTGAACGTGGCGATCCGCGTTTCGTCGAGCTTCGGCGAGCCCCAGAAACCGGGCGGCGTGGGATGGATCTGGATCGCTTCCGCGCCCATCGCCTTGGCCCGCTCGAAGGCCAGATGGAGGCCTCCTGACGAGTCGACGTGAGCCCCAAGGAGAGGCATTGAAAGAGACTGTAAGCCGGGTCCCGTCTGCCATGCTGGACGCGGTGGGAATGGTCTTTGTCATGGGGGACCTGGACCTCGCGATCCGAGGGCGCACGTACCGCGAGCCCGACGGACCGCACTCCATGGTCGTGCGCGGAAAAGACCTTGACGCCGGACTCCAGCACATCGAGGCGCGGAGCGATTGCCGGTCCGTCGCGGTGGTCGGTCTTCCCGAAAAGGTGCCTGACCTGACGCCGCTCGTCGGGAGGCGATTGCTGCTCGTCGACGGCGACAGCGCGCGGCTTCGCGAATTTGCCGAGGTCGCCATCCGGCTCGGCATCGAGGTGGAATGGATCCGCTCCGCCCGGCCGCCGTTCGATCGGCTCGCGGCCGCGCTGCTCCCGGTCGGCGGGATCGTCCTGGCCGCGGGCGCCAGCTCGCGCATGCCCGGTACGCAGAAGCTGCTGCTGGACCTTGACGGCACGCCGATGGTCCGCCACGTCCTCGAAGCCGCAACCGAAGGCGGTTGCCACCAGACGGTCGTGGTCTATGCCGAGGAGGACGTGCGCCGGACGATCGACGGAAGGGCCGAGCTTGTCTTCAACCCCAAGGCGCGCAGCGGCATGGCTTCCTCGCTCCAGGTCGGTCTGCGCGCGATGCGGCCGGAGATCGAGGCCACCGTCGTGCTGCTCGGGGACCAGCCGCTGGTCGGCTCGCGCACGGTGGCGGCGCTGATTCGCGCGTGGCGGCGGGAAGGATCGCGCCCTGCCGTGGCGGTCTCGCAGGGCGACGATGGATGGGCGCCGCCCGTCGTGCTGGCCCGCGAGCTGTGGGACGAGCTGTTCAAGCTCAAGGGCGATGCCGGGGCGCGCCAGGTGCTCCAGGGGCGCCCGGAGCTGCTCGACGTCGTGCCCGCGCCCGGCCGGTCGGACGACATCGACACGCCCGACGATTACGCCAAGATCGTGCGCCTGTTTCCTCGCCGCCGTCCCAGGCAGCGCGTGTAACCTCCGACGGCGTAGCATCTGGGATGGTGCTAGTGATCGCTCTAGGAGTGATGACTTGAAAGATTCCTGCTGGGTCCGTTCCGGCGCGTACGAGGACATCCTGTACGACACCTGGGACGGGATCGCCAAGATCACGATCAACCGCCCGGAGGTCCGCAACGCCTTCCGGCCGGCCACCGTCTCGGAGATGGCGAAGGCTTTCGAGGTCGCGCGCGACGACCCGAAGATCGGCGTCGTCATCCTGACCGGAGCCGGAACCGAGGCTTTCTGCTCGGGCGGCGACCAACGTGTGCGTGGCGATGACGGCTACGTCGACTCGGGCGGCATGGGCCGCCTGAACGTGCTTGACCTCCAGGTCCAGATCCGGCGCCTGCCCAAGCCGGTGATCGCGATGGTCGCCGGCTACGCGATCGGCGGGGGCCACGTCCTGCACGTCGTGTGCGACCTCACAATCGCGGCCGACAACGCAAAGTTCGGCCAGACCGGGCCTCGCGTCGGCAGCTTCGACGGGGGATACGGCGCGGGCCTGCTGGCGCGAATCGTCGGCCAGAAGAAAGCGCGGGAGATCTGGTTTCTCTGCGAGCAGTACGACGCGCAGCAGGCGCTCGACATGGGCCTCGTGAACAAGGTCGTGCCCATCGCCGACCTGGAGAAGGAGACGATCGCGTGGTGCCGCAAGATGCTCGCGCTCAGCCCGCTGGCCCTCCGCATGCTGAAGGCGGGGCTCAACGCAGCTGACGACGGCCTCGCGGGCATTCAGCAGCTGGCGGGCGACGCGACGCTGCTCTACTACATGAGCGAAGAGGCGCAGGAAGGGCGCGACGCGTACGTCCAGAAGCGCAAGCCCGACTTCTCGAAATTCCCCAAGCGCCCGTAGCTCGATGGTCGACCTCACGCCTCGATCAGGCGCTCGTGCTAGCGCGATGGGCGTGTGGTGGTCGGCGGTCCGGCCGGCGACGCTGGCCGCTTCTGTCGCGCCGGTTCTGACGGGGACGGCCATCGCGATCCACCAGGGCGGTGCGCGCTGGTGGGCCGGCGTGGGCGCGCTGGTGGTGGGCGTCGCGATGCAGTTGGGCGTCAACTTCGCCAACGACTACTCCGACTACGTGCGGGGCGCCGACGCCAATCGGGTCGGCCCGGTGCGCGCATCGTCGTCGGGTCTGGTCGCGCCGGGTCATGTGCGCTGGGCCGCGATCGGGGCTTTCGGCGTCGCGGGTCTCGCCGGCCTGCTGCTGAGCCTGGCCATCGACTGGCGCCTCCTCATCGCCGGCGCGGCGTGCTTGCTCGCCGGCTGGCTCTACACCGGCGGGCCTAAGCCGTACGGATACCTGGGCCTCGGCGAGGTTTTCGTTTTCGTCTTCTTCGGACTGGTGGCGACGGTGGGGACCGTCTTCGTGGAGACGAGCCGGGTCACGGCGCTGTCGATCCTGATGGGCTGCGCGATGGGTTTTCTCGCCACGGCGATCCTGGTCATGAACAACCTGCGCGACATCGACACGGACGCGGCCGCGGGCAAGCGGACGCTTGCGACGCGGATCGGGCGACACGGCACGCGATGGTTGCTGTTGGTGCTGGTTTGCGCCGCGTTCGCGGTGCCCATCGTGGTCCTTGTCTCGAAGCTCGCCGGCGTCACCGTGATGCTCGTCCACTTCGGCATCCCCATCGCGGCCGTCCCGGTCCGGGTCGCCTTCGCCAGCGAGGCCGCACCCGACCTCGTGCGCGCGCTGAAACGGATGGCCGCGACGCAGGTCGCCTACGCGCTGCTGTTCACGCTCGGCGTGCTGCTTTGATGGCTGTGCTCATCGATGCTCGGCGGCCGGTCGATGTCGCTCGCGAGGTGGCGCGACTGGTCGAGGCCGGCCAACGTGAGTTCACGCTGCGCCGGATCGACCACGGCGGGATGCTCGACCTCGAGCGCCTGGGCGCGGCGCGTTACGTCGCGGGACTCGAGTCGGCGGTCGAGCTCGAGGAGGAGACGCCGGCCGCGGTCGCGGCGGCGAGGTGAGCGCCCAGGACGCGAGCGAACGCGTCAGGCCTCTCCTGGTGCACAGAGTGCCCGGCCCTGAGCAGGACCTCATGACGCCCGTTGGGCACAGCCGCGGCGAGCCTGCGGGCCGACGCGACGTAGCCGTGGTCGAGTTGGCCTGCCACAAAGGTGCATGGCATCGTCAGGCGGTCGAGCTCATCCCAAAGGGGCTCCATCACGCCGGCGCCCATGCCGCGGAGCGAGCAGGCAAGGCCCGCCGCGTGGTTCTGGAGACGTTCCGCGCGGACCTGCGCGACGTACGCGGGACCCCTGCGCTCGAGACCGGCAAAGAGCGGCAGGCCGCCCCAGTAGTTGACGAAGGATTCGACGCCCTCGTGCTCGATCCGCTCCGCCAGCGCTTCATCACCCTGGCGCCTGCCGGCTCGCGCGCCCTCCTCGAGGCCGGCGTGGGCGCCGATCGTGACGAGCGACACGACGCGCTCGGGATGGCGCGCCGCGACGTGGAGCGCGAGGCGGCCGCCCATCGAATAGCCGACGAGGTGCGTCCGCTCCACGCCGAGGTGCTCCCAGAGCATCAAGAGGTCTTTGGTGCAGGCGGCCATGGAGCATGGGGCCCGGTGCCGGGTCTGCGTCTCGCCGTGGCCGCGCAGGTCGGGGACGATCCACATCCGGCCCTCGGGCATGTGCCCGATCAGCTCCCGCCAGCTGCGGCCGGACTGCGTGAAGCCGTGAAGCAGCGTGACCGGCGCCCCTTCGCCCGCCACAAAGTAGTTCAACCTCACGTCCTCACCGTCGAGAATCACTGGCACTCAATCCTATGAGCGATGCAACGCAGGCCTTCGCGGCCACCTTCGTCGACGAGCTGGCGGTGCAGGGCGTTGAGTTTGCCTGCGTCTCGCCTGGGTCGCGCTCGGCGCCCCTCGCGATCGCGCTTCAGAGGCATCCGCGCATCAAGGTCCTGATCCATATCGACGAGCGGTGCGGCGCTTTCTTTGCCGTCGGGCTGGGCAAGGCAACCGGCCGCCCGGCCGTGGTCCTTACCACCTCCGGCACAGCGGCGGCGGAGCTCCACGCGGCGGTGGTGGAGGCGTTCTACTCGCGCACTCCCCTGATCGTCCTCACGGCTGACCGGCCGCCGGAGCTGCAGGGCGTGGGGGCCAACCAGGCAATCGATCAGCAGCGCCTCTACGGGACAGCGGTCCGCTGGTTCTTCGACCCAGGCCTGCCGGTCGAGATGCCGAACGCCGCGCGTTTCTGGCGGCGCCTTGCCGTTCGGGCCGTGGCGGAGGCGGCGGCAGGACCTGTCCACCTGAACCTTCCGTTTCGCGAGCCCCTCGTGCCGGGGCCGGGAGAGCGCCCGGCCGCCGAGGCCGCGCCTCCGCAGTCGGCGACCACCGGTCGATCATTGCCTAGCCAGGCGCAGATTGCCTCGCTGGCGTCTGCTCTGCAGCGTGCCCAGCGGCCGCTCGTGGTGGCGGGGGAGATGCGAGATGGCGAGCGCCTCGCGCCGGCGCTTCAGCGTCTCGGCGTGCCGCTTCTCGCCGAGCCGACCTCGCAGCTGCGCCGCAGCGACGCCGGGCCTGCCGTCGAATCGTATGAAGCCCTGCTCCGCGCGGGCTGGTCGCTGCAGCACGGACCGGACCTGGTGATCCGCATCGGCGCCATGCCTACATCGCGAGTGCTCAATCGCTGGCTCGCCGCGGCGGCCGCGCCGACTTTCCTCATCGACCCGGACGACGCCTGGCGCGACCAGGACCATGTGGCGACGAGCGTCATGGCCTGCGACCCGCAGCCACTCCTCGAGGCGGTGCCGCCGCTCGATCGGGTGGGCTGGCGAGACCAATGGATCACGGCGGGCAAGCGCGCCACCGCGGCGATCGCGGCCACTATGGTCTCCACGCCGCTACACGAGGGTCACATCGTTCGGGCGCTCAGCAGTCGCCTCCCGGACCCCGGCAACGTGTTCATCGGCTCGAGCATGCCCATCCGGGCGGCGGACAGCTTCTGGCCGCTCACACGTCCGAAGCAGCGGTTCTTCGGCAATCGCGGCGCGAGCGGCATCGATGGGCTGGTGTCGAGTGGGCTCGGCGTCGCGACGGCGCGCGACAGCTCACCGACGGTGCTCCTGCTCGGCGACCTGTCCCTCTATCACGACATGAACGGCCTGTGGGCGTTCCAGCGACATGGGATCAGGGCGACGCTCGTCATCTGCGACAACAACGGCGGCGGGGTCTTCAACTTCCTGCCGCAGGCGGAGCATCCCGACGTTTTCGAGGAGATCTTCGCGACGCCGCTTGGCCTCGACCTGTCCCAGGTCGCGCGCCTCTACGGGCTGGTGTACAGCCCGGTCAGCGACCGCTCAGGTCTCGAGCCCGCGATCGCCGACGCCATCGCCGCGCCCACACCGACCATGGTCGTGGTGAGGTTCAAGCGAGAGGACAGCGTGAGCGGCCACCGTCTGTGCTGGGAGGCCGCGGCCTCAGCGCTGAAGGGCTAGCGGGTCGGATCCCGCGAGTGCCGGCTCCCGCGTGTCGACGACTGGCTTCACGCCCGCGAGTGCCGGCTCCAGCGGCTAATCAGGTTTCTTCAATGTGACCGACGGGTCACTGTCAGTCGCCGAGCAGAAACGGCATCACCACCCGGTTGAACTGTTCGGGATGCTCCAGGTTCGGCAGATGCGCGGCGTCGTGGATCACCGCCTTGCGTGCGTGCCGCACCTTCTCCATCAAGAGCTCGACGGCGTCGAAGACCGGCGGCACGTCCTCGTCGCCGACCACCACCAGCACCGGCGCTGTGATCTCATGCAGCCGCTCGAGGGCGGGTGGATCGAGGTCATCCGTCGGCGCGCTGTCGAAGTCGCTACGCAGAGCGTGGCCATTCATGTCCAGGAACAGCTCGCGTAGCGGCTGCCTGACGTGGCCACGCGTACGTCTTGGCCCGTCGAGGAACAAATGCATCTCCGCCTGGTTCAACGCGTCGAGGTCGCGGGCTTCATCCGCCGCCCTGACCTCGGCGAAGACCTCCGGGTATTTCTTGCCGAAGTCGGCTCCGCCGATACCGGGGCCGACCAGCACGAGCTTGGAGAGACGTTCGGAGTGCTGCAGGGCAAAATCGATGGCGAGCACGCTGCCCATCGAGCACCCGACGAGATGCGCCGGTTTGACGTGAAGCTCGTCCATCAACGCGAGCAGGTCGGCCACCGGGGACCAGCGCGCCGCGGGCAGCTCGGACCGACCGAATCCGCGCATGTCGGGACGGATGACGTCGAAGTGCTTCGCAAAGGACTTGACCTGCGGCTCCCACATGCGCTGGTCGGCGATGCCCGCGTGGAGCAAGAAGATCGGGAGCCCTTCGCCCTCGCGCTCGTAGTGGATACGGGCGCCGTTGATCGTCGCTTCCATCAGACGAGCGCGGTGAGCAGCGCCTTGAATTTCAGCTCGGTCTCTTCGAGCTCGCGCGCCGGGTCGGAGTCCGGCATCACGCCGACGCCGGCGTAGAGCCGCGCGCCGTCTTCCCACAGAAGGCCGCAGCGCAGCGCCACGGCAAGCTCACCGTCGCCGCGACCGTCGATCCAACCGACCGCTCCGGCGTACCAACCACGCTCCATTCCCTCGAGCTCGTCGATCAAGACGTCGGCCGCCGCGCGCGGCCAGCCTCCGACGGCGGGTGTGGGGTGGAGCGCGGCCGCCAGCTCGAGCAGGCTCGCGGGCGGTTCCTTGAGCTCGGCCGCAACGCTGGTCGCGAGATGCTGGATGTTCGTGAAACGGACGACCTCTCGCTCGCGCGCCGCGACCTTGGTCGAGTAGGGCCGCAGCGCGTCGAGGACGAAGCTCGGGACCAGACGGTGCTCGGCCGCGTCCTTGGTGCTCTGCGTCAACTCTCGAGCCAATCGTTCGTCCTCTGCGTCAGTGGCGCCTCTCGCCACGGATCCGGCCATCGGCTGCGCGAACGCGTGCCTGCCGGAGCGCCGGATCAGTAGCTCAGGTGATGCGCCCGCAAATGCCGTGCCATCCGCGCCGCTCATCAAGTATGTGAAGCAGGAGGGATACGCGGCGCGTAGCCCGCGGACCACCATGCCGGCCGAGACGACGCCATCGCCGCGGGCAATGACCTCGCGTGCGAGCACGACCTTCTCAGCCTCACCAGCGCGCAGTCGCGCAGCGGCACCTTGCACGGCCGCCGTCCACGCGAGAGGGTTGCGCACCGGCGAAACGGTGAGGGTCCGCGCGCCAGGTGCTCGAACCGATGTCGCGGGAAGGTCGAGGAGCGCCTCGGCATCGGCTGTCGCGGCCGACACGAACGTCCGCCCCCGCCTACGCATCACGGCAAGTGCTGGGACGCGCAACAGCAGCGCGGGGAACCCGGACCACGCGCCGCTGGGGTCGCGGTCTGGCCTGTAGGCAAAGCCGCCGACGGCGATCGTTTCGGCGGAGGCTACGCGCCTCCACATGCGCGAGGCCGCGAGGATGCGGTCCGCGCCCGCCTCGAAGTCGACCATTTTGCCGCCGGTGTCCTCGAGCCCGACACCACCCGGCGCCGCGACGATGTCGAAGGCGCGGCCAAGCGCAGCGACACTGATCGCGTCGGGCATCGGCCGCTCGATGAGCATCACCTCGTGACCCGCGTCACGCGCGCTGCTTACCAGGTCGACGAGATCCGGTGTGCGGTCGAGCTCCCAGGACCTGATGGAGGTCGCTGTGATCACGCTCGTTTCTCGATGTGTTCCCGCGCGGCGCGCAGAAGTGAGCGCTCGAAGTGGTGGCGGACCAGCGTCCCGCTGGCTTCCAGCAGCTCATTGAACGTTTGCAGGAGCCTGCGCTCGGCGGCTTCGGTCTCGCCGCCTTCAGCCTGGATCCGCTCGCGCACGTAGCGGTCAAACAGGTCGACCGCTTGCCGCGCGGTGCGATCGACGGCGGCGGCGTGGTCCTTGCCCAGCTCCAGCAGCGCGCCTATGGGCACGCCGGCCGCGATGAGCTTCATACCGGCCGCGATGGCCTGGAGGTCGTCGGCGGGGTAGAGGGGCTCCTCGCCGCCCTCGATCGGCACCAGCAGGCCCGCCTGCTCGAGACTGCGCAGCAGGGGCTCGGCGACGCCGCTGCGCTCGGCCAGCTCGCTCAGCGTGAGCGTCTGCGGGGCGGCGGGCCGGGTGACGGCCGCGACCAGCGCCTCGTCGGACGCCTCGAGCTCCCCAGCCAGGAAGCGCTGGATCACGGTCAGGGTGAAACCCTGCTGCTGGAGCTCCTTGATCCGCTTCAGTCGCTCGACATGGGAGTCGCCGTACCAGGTCACGCGGCCCTCGCGGCGAGGAGCCTCGAGAAGGCCCTTCCCCTGGTAGAAGCGGATCGTGTCCACGGCGACGCCGGCCGTCCGGGCCAACTGTTCGATCCGATACTCCATGAGTACTTACTCTAACGATCGCTGGAGGGTGTCGGGCCTAGCCGAACGTGTTCCAGTAATACATACGGTCCAGCCAGGCCGGGTTGGAGCGGAACGCCCGGGCGAACGACTCCACGGAGTCGACGTAGTCGTAATCCAGGTTGTAGTGCCAGATCGCGATCCGCATGTTGTAGGGCGCGCCGTAGTGAACGAGATAGCGCGCCGCGGCGAGGATCGCGTCGTGCGGGTCCCAGATGTTGCCGCCCTGGCCGTAGTTCGCCCAGGTGCTGGGAAGGAACTGCATCGGCCCCTGGGCGTTCGCCGACGAGGGCCCGTTGACGCGGCCGAAGTTGCTCTCGATGAAGTTGATCGACGCCAGGTAGCTCCAGTCGACGCCATACCGGCGTTCAGCCTCGGTGTAGTACGAGCGCAGCGCGCTCACCGGCTCGGCGTCGGAGTACGGGTGGTTGAAGTGGACATTCACCAGGTAGTACTGGTCGATGCCGGCGGAGATGTAGAGCGAGTGCATGGCGGAGATCGAGTCCTGGAACGAGCTCCGGAACTCAGGCGGTAGGAGAGGGATGACCGCGGACTCGACGCTGGCGTAGCCGGCCACCTCGTACAGGCGCAGCTCCTCTTGTCGCGCGCCCTGGCGGAAGCTGTACTGCGCGCCGGCCAGCGCAAGCTCGTGCCGGACCGTGTCCAGGAGACCCGACGGCGCTTGGCCGGCGAGGGTGTTGAGGCGATTCGACGCGTCGAGCATCGCGAGCTCGGCCGCGATGATCCGCTCCGCCTCGTGGTGTGCGTTGGGGCCTGCCCCAGGGTCCTGCGCAGCCGCGACGTGCGGGAGCAGTGCCAGGGCCACTGCCACAAGGACCGACGCCGTGCGCCGTAGGGTCAGGCTGTTCCCTCGATCGCCGTCAGGTCGACGCGCCGGTCGTCGGGCACCTCGGGCATGTCCTCCGGGTAGGGATCCGACGCATTGGGCTCGCGCAATCCGACCGAGTCCAGGAGGCCGCTGATCTCGTCGCCGACCAGCTCGCCGCCCTGGCTCATCAGCGCTTCCACCGCCAGGTCGATCGCTTCCTTGTTCACGTACATGAGCCGCCAGTCGTCGATGTAAGCCGACCCCAAAATCTGAGAGACCACGCGGCGTCCGCGCGGGTTGTGCAGCACGGCGCCTTCCCAGGTCGACTCTTCGTGCACGCCCTGGGTCAGCTCACGGACCGAGATCAGGTGCTCGCCGATGTTGGCGGCCTTTTGCGACATCTTGGGATCGAGGTTGTCGGCGCCCATGCCCACGATGCCCGCCATCACGCACGCGGTGGCGGTGGCCATGCGCAGGTCTTCAGACACGCCTGTCGTGTTCTCGCCGTAAAAGACGCGCTCGCACGCCAGGGCGCCGAGCGTGCTTCTGATGCGTCCGGCCATCTGGGAGCGGAACCGCGACCACTGCTCTTCGGTGGGAATCGCCAGGTGGTAGCCGCCGATCTCGCCAAGCTTAGGGTCCGCGCGCCGGCGAACGGACAGACGCACATGTCCGTGGTCCTTCTGGAAGAAATGTGACGCGATGGTGTGGCCGAGCTCGTGGCGCGCGATCGCCACCTTGTCCCGCTCGCTGTACTCGATCGGGATCGGAAGGCCGGCCTCCACGTTGCCCAGGGCTTCGCGTACGTCCTTCCACACGAAGGCGCTGCGTCCGTCTTCGAACGCGTATAGCAGCGCGAGCGACAGAACCTGCTCGATGTCGGCTGGAGACTTGCCCTCCGTGATCCGGGCGAACTCCTCGCGGCGGGCCGGCGTGTCCAGCGACGCATCGTGCTGCTTCTTTTCGAAGTAAAGAGCCGCGATGTCTTTGCGTGCTTGTCGATTTGGCATCAGGAACGTGATCTGCCGTCCAAAGCGACCAGGCCGGGTGAGAGCTTCGTCGAGCACGGACGGCCGGTTGGTCGCACCGATGAACAGGATGTTGAAGTTCGGCGCTTTCAGCACCGGTATGCGAAGGTGCAGCTTGGTTCCGTTGAAGCCGATGACGCGCGGAATGAAAAGTCCGTCGAGGGTGAGGTTCACGAATCCCCGGGCCTGCCGGATGATGATCCCGGGATTGTCGATGCCGTCCATCAGGACGAGCAGCATGTTGAGGCCCAGCATCGAGCCGCCGCCGAACATCCCGCCCATGCCACCCATCATTCCGCCGCCCATACCGCTGCGGCGCTGGCCGAGGGCGTCGATCTCGTCGATGAAGATGATGCAGCCGCCCCACACCTTCGCGCGCTTGCGAGCCGCGCGCACCATCAGGTAGACGCTGAGGGCGTCGATGCCCAGGAGCATGCCGGCGAACGATCCACCGTTGGCGATGTAGATCGGCACGTGCAGCGAGGAGGCGATCGCCTTCGCGAGCATCGTTTTCCCAGTGCCTGGAGGGCCGATCATCAAGACACCGCGCTCCCGCTTGCCGCCGGCCTTCACGAAGAGGCGGCCGTGCTCGATGAGCTCGAGGATGCGCCGCATCTCGCCGACCGCCGCAATCTGACCCCGCACGTCCTCCAGGTTCACGCCGAAGTTCGCGTCGTCGGGGTTGATCATCGTCTTGCCGATCCGGATGTACATGTAGATCGGCAGGAAGAAAATCATGAACTGGGCGATGATCAGGAAGACCACGTAGATCACCGGGCCGATGAACGAGCCGAGCAGCGACGGGATGATCGCGATGGCCTCGTCCGGTGCGAGCCCGAAGCCGTAGTACATGATCAGGAAATACGCGACCGGGCTGAGCGAAACCCAGAAGGCCCGCCTCCAGAAGATCCCGCGGTTGGTCTCGATCGTCCGCTCCAGGACGTCGGCCTGCGGCGCGAGGCGGTCGCGCAGGATCAGCCATCGGCGCGCGATGGTAAAAAGTCCGCGGCAAACCAGGATGGCGAAGATCGCGTACGCGATCGACCAGGGAATGCTCCACTGGAAAAGGATCAGGGAGGTGGCAAAGGTCGACGCACCGACGAAGAGGGCGAAGATCCAGAAGATGATCATGGCGGGGTCAGCTCACTCCTATACGGCTTGAGGTTTCGGACCGCGAGAAAGACAACGATAGCGAGCCCGAGGGCAATCAGCACGTCGCCAGGGCTGTAGGTCTCGGGCACCGGGTACAGCGAGATCCAGTCTCCCAGCACGTTGAGATTGGTCCCGGGTCCCATCACGGTGTACTGGGCCACGTTGCCGTGCCGAACCAGGGAAGCCGCAAATTCGGGCGCCACCGGCATGCGCGCCCCGTTCACGACGATCACGAGAAGGTTCAGCGCCGCGCCCGCCGTGACGAGCCAGATGCCCGGCAAGCGCTCGAAGTGCGCGATCGTCCACAACACGATCGCGGCGAGCGCCACGACGTAGGCGAACCGGGCGGCGTCGACGCGGTTCAGTGGCGTCAGCAGCACGGCTTCGCGGACCACGACCGCGGCCAGGATCAACCACGGCCAGCGAAATCTCAGCCTCGCGAGGTTGCCGATCTTCCCGCCGGTGAGCAGCCCGAAGACGAGGCCGAGGACGATCGCGAACAGCCACAGCACGGGCTATGGGTTGGCGAGTCGAGACGCGGCCCCCGCCAGCACCCTGACGCCAACGGGGAGCGCGGCCTCGTCGATGCGAAAGCCTGGTGAATGGTGCGCCGGCGGGTGGTCACCCTCCGGGCGCGCGCCGAGCATGAAGTAGCAGCCCGGGATGCGGGTCAGGAACTCGGCAAAGTCGTCGCTCACCGTGAGCGGCCGGCCAAGCACACTCGCCTTGTCGCCGATCAGCTCGTGCCCGACCTCGAGCACAGTGCGCGTGATGTTCGGTTCATTCATCAGCGGCACAGTGCGGTGCACGATGTCGAGCTTGCTGGTCACCTCGAACTCGCTCTGCGTCTCGCGCAGCAGGTCGTTCAGCCGGTCGAGCGCCTGCTCGCGCAGCGTGTCGTTGAACGTGCGCAGGCTGCCCTGCACCAGCACGCCGCGCGGCACGATGTTCCAGGCGCCGTCGCTGCTGATGTTGCCGATCGTGGAGTGGCACTGCACTCCATCGTGCTCCAGCCCTTCGACCACAGTGTGCAGCCGCTCGACGAAAAACGCCTGCGCGGCGAGCACGTTGCCCCGGCGCCCCATCATTCCGCCGTGTCCGCCTGGACCAGAGAAGCTGATGTCGAACGCGTCGGACCCCGCCCACAAGAGCCCGGGCCGCGAGATCACGGTCCCGGACTCCAGGAAGCTCATGATGTGCAGCCCGATCACCGAGTCCGGAAGGTGGTCGTCGAGCAGGCCTCGCCCGATCATCGCCTTCGCGCCCTCGACGATCTCCTCGGCCGGCTGGAAGACGAACACGTACTTGCCGTTGACGTCCCAGATGCGCTCGATGAGCGTGCGCGCGACGCCGATCATGATCGCCATGTGCGCGTCGTGGCCGCACGCGTGCATGCGGCCTTCGATCCGCGAGTTGAAGTCGACCCCTGACTCCTCCTGAATCGGCAGCGCGTCGATGTCAGCGCGCAGCATCACGGTCTTGCCGGGCCGTCCGGTGTCGAGCTTGGCCACGACTCCGGTCTCGGTGGGTGACTGCGCGATGTCCAGGCCGAGCTCGCGCAAGCGGTCGGTCAGGTAGCGAGTTGTCTCGTGCTCGCTGAAGCTGACCTCGGGGTGCTTGTGGAAATAGCGGCGCAGGTCGACGACGTCGTCGAGAATCGATTTGCTCGGCAGCGGCGTCGGATGTTCGTCCTGGGGTCCCCGCGAATTCACGGCGCAGCCTCTGAATTCGTGGCGTAATCAGTCATGGATCGCGACGAGACTGTAACCGCGCGCAGACGCGTGGACGAACGTTGGGCCGAGGCCTGGCTCCAGCTCGTCGAGCCGGCGGCGCAACGTCAGCAGGGCCGAGTGCACCGTCGAATGGGCGGCGTTGCTGCGAAACAGCCCGGCCTGGATCAGGTCCCGCGCGGTCGCGGGCTTCGAGCCCTGGGCGAGAAACAGCACCAGCGCTGCTTGCTGCTGGGTGAGCCGTCGCTCGCGCTCGCCGATCCTCATGATCCGTCGCGTCGGGTCGAACTGCAGCCGGCCGAAGCGATACGTGCCGGGGCGCCCGGTGCCACGCTCGACCAGCCTGGCCGCCAGGTCGGAGTAGATGTGCGCCATCGGCACGTTGCCCTTGACGAAGTACGAGCTGGCGCCCAGCTCGTATGCCCGGCGGATGGACGCGGAGTTGACCTGCGCCGCCGAGAGCACGATCACTGGCAAGCCGGGATGATGCTCGCGGATCCAGGTCAGGAGCCCGAAGCCCGAGTCTTCGCTCTCGTCCAGCACGAGGTCGAGCAGCACCGCGGCGACGCGTTCGTGCTCGAGCAGGTTGCGCGCCTCAGCGACGGAGGCGGCAACCGAAGGTCGGTAACCGAGATCGTGCAAGTCGATCCGCAGCTGCTGCAGCATCGCGGCCTCGTCCTCGACGACGAGGACCGACGATCCCAGGACGTCGGCCGGCCGGTACACCTCGAGCCCTGGGGGCAGAGGAGGAAGGCGGACCTCGCGCTTGGCGGAACCGCTGTTTCGGCGTCGAATGCTGGGATTTTCCAAGAGGTCCCCTACATCATTATTAACGAAGATTGACTACGCTTGAACGATCAAACTCACCGGGATCTCGTCATACTTGCTGCCGGACCTGGTACGGATTGGAAAAACAAAGGGGTATATTGGGGATGACTTGGCGTTTCAAGGTCCAAGGCGTGGTTTTCGCGCTCGTGGTTCTGGGTGCCCTCGCGGTAGCGGCAGGCGACGGCTGGGTCGACGACCTGCTCGCCATGCTCGGCCTGGGCTACTAACCATCTGAGTTTCGGCGCTCGCGTGAGCGCCGGATCGCGGGCGGGAGCAGGGCGTACAGGTCCGCGCGGTCGACTGCTTTGCTCATGTATCCGACCACGTCCGGGTCGTCGGTCCCTGAGGGGAACACGGGGTAAGCGGTGTAGAAGATGACAGGCACCTTCTGCCCGCGTGTCCTGAGCTCGTTGAGCAGGCCCCAGCCGTCCATCGGCTCTGGGAGCATCAGGTCGATGATCGCAACCTCAGGCTTGTCCGCCTGCGCGCGGATCAGCGCCTGGTCGGCGTCCTCGGCCATCGAAACTTTGTAGCCAAGCATCTTCAGGTCAGTCTCGAGGATCACGCGCCAGGCGCGCTCGTCGTCGACGACCAGAACCGTCGACCCCCTCAGATCCTCGGGGGTGGGCGCGATTGGCTTGGGGGGTGTGAAAGGCATCGTGCCCGAGGCGCAGTATATCGGTGCGAATGGCAACTCCCGCCCGTCGACGTTCGAGGCCGCACGCCACGCCGGCGGGAGCTACACGCCCGATTGCAAGGCCGACGGCTCCGACCGGACTTCGGAAGGGACCCGTTCCGACTGCCAGCGCCCTCGTCCACGAGCTGGGCAGCTGTGTCACCGAGGCGGACCTCGTTCAGGTGCTGTACCGGGGAGTGCAGCCCCGCTTCGGGTACGACGTGATCAACCTCCAGGTCCTCGAGCGCGAGGGCTGGTACCACTCCGTGGTGCTGGATGCCGGCGTCCTCCAGGACGTGCGCCGCCGGCCCCTCCGCGAATCGACCTTCGCCAAGCAGTTCGCGAGCCCGAAGACGGTCGTGCTGCCGGTCGAGTCGTGGCGCCAGGAGTTCGGCAAGGGGCCCGGTTCCCGCGCACGGGCCAAACTCGCAATCTGGGTGCCGGTGTCCCACCAGGGAGAGCTGATCGGCAGCGTCATCTACCAGTCCTATCGCAAGCGCCGCGTCCCGCCGACCGAGCTTGGATTCCTGGAGGACGTCCACCGGCGCCTGGGCGTGCTGCTCGCGAACGCCGCCCTCAACGAGCTGACCCGCAACCAGGCGCGCCGCCTCGAGGCGCTCAACAGCATCGCCCGCGCCATGACCTCGACCCTCGACGAGACGAGCGTGCTGACCGGCCTCTACGCGACGCTGCGCGAGCTCCTGCCAGTCGACTCGCTGGAAATGGTGACGCTGCAGGACGATTCGGACCGAGCCCGCTACCTCGACCTGGAGGCGAACTCGGTGCCGCGGTCGCGCCTCCTGCCCCCGAAGTCCCCGCTCGCCGCGACCGCTCGCGACATCGTCCGCGACGGCAAATCGGTGCTCGTGCACTATCCGCACTCCTCGCTGTGGGTTCCGCTCAAGGAGGGTGGTGAGGCGCGCGGTGCGCTGGGTATCAAGTGCTCGCGCCCATACGCGTACGAGGATTCGACAGCCGCCTTCCTCGAGCTGGTCTCGGACGAGGTGACGCTCGCCCTCCGCAACGCGCGGAGCTATGAGGCGATCGAGGATCAGCGACGCAGGCTCGAGGTGGTCAACGCGATCGGGCGCCGCCTTGCGTCGAGCCTTGACCGCTGGTCGATCATGCGCACGCTGCGCGAGGAGCTCGCGGTCCATCTCAGCTTTGACGGATTCATCCTCGCCACCATCACCCAGACAGCCGACGGACCCGTGGCGGAGGGCTACCAGTACGTCGCCGGCGTCGAGGAGGTCGTGCCGCCCGTCGCCCTGGCGGTGACCGGCCCGTCACGCGAGGCATACGAGACCGGCCAGCCGGTACTCGTCCGCAAGTCGCCGTGGGCGCGCAGCTTCGAGGGCAAGGAGCTGGAGCGCGAGGTCTGGACGATCGGTCAGGGCGCCGCCGTCTTCGTTTCCGGCCCACCCACAGACCGGCGGCGCGTCTCGCGTTCGTTCGTCTGGGTGCCCGTGCTGAGCGGCGACCAGATCACCGCGATGCTGTCGCTCCAGTCGTATTCGGAGGCCGCCTTCGACGAGTGGCACATCAAGCTCCTGCAGGACATCGCCGCACACGTCAGCCTGGCCCTGGCCAACGCCGACCACTTCATGCAGGCCCAGACCGAACGCGCGCGGCTGGAGGCGCTCCACCTCCTCGAGCTTGGCGTCGCGAGCGCATCGGACGAGCGGCAGCTGTCGGATGCCGTGTTCTCGGTCGCCAGCGACTACCTCGGTTCGACGCACATGGTCCTGGCGTACCTGGACGTCGCCGGCCTGGTGGCCGGGTTTGCCGGCGAGCGCGACCAGCAGTCGACCCCGATCGGTCCGGTGTCCATCGAATCGGCGCCGTTCTTCCGCCGCATGATCGATAGCGGCTCGCACGTCACCGAGGCCGTGGTCGCCGATCCTGGCGATCTCGAGGGGCCGATCGGTGGCTATCTCTTCAGCCGCAATCCAAGCCACGTCGTGTGGGCACCGATCACGCAAGGCGACAGGGTCGTGGCGGGCCTGGCCGCGATGCGAAACGACGGCAGCCGCTTCCAGGCCACGCACCTGAAGCTCCTCGAGGCGGCCATGCCCGTGGTCGGCATCGCCCTGCGCACGATGCGCCTCCACCACGCGAACGAGCTGGCGCTGGCCCAGTCCGTCCGCATCCAGGAGCTGGCCGCTCTCGCCGGCCACGAGCTGATGAGCGTGCTGGCCAACATTGCGGACCAGGCGCGGACGATGCTCGAATGCGCGGGCACCGTTTGCTGGGCGTTCGACACCGACGGACGTGTGACCGCGACTCGCGGCAGCGGCGACGCGGCCGCGGATGAGGTGCTCGGGTGGGCCGGTCTCAGCTCGGAAGACCGCGTGGCGCCGGCCGGGATCGTGAGCGGCACCATGAACGACCAGGCGTGGAACCTGATCCCGCTCTGGTACGGCGACCGGATGGTCGGCGCGATCGGCGCCGTGCACGCGTCGACTCTTGTCGCCGAGCCCAGCTCCGCCGCACTCGACTTCGCCAAGCACGCCGCGGTCGCGATCGAAAACGCACGTCTCGTCGCTGAAACACGCGGCCGCATCCGAACCCTGGAGGCGGTGGCGGCCTTCACCGAGCTGACCCCGACCCAGCCCGACCGGGCGCGCTCGGAGATGGCGCGGCTGGTCAGCCGCGCCCTCGCCGGCTCGCAGGGTGAGCTGTGGCTGCTCGAGGACGCGCAGCTGGTACGCCGCTCGGACAACGGCGAGGCGTCTCCAAAGGTGCCGGTGACAGACAGCGCGCAGCTCCTGCGCGCCCTGACGTCCGCCGCCGGCGGTCGGCGCCTGCGCGCGCTGCTCGACCTGCTGGGAGCGCCCCAGGACGCGTTCGCGATTCCGATCCAGGTCGACGGGCGGTTCGTCGGGCTGCTGGTCGCGCGGATGACCACGGGCAGCGCCGAGACACGAAGGCTCGCGGCGGTGCTCGCCGGCCAGGTGGCCGTTCTGCTCGGCCAGCTGGAGCTCGTCGACGCGCTCGACCGCGAGCGCCGGATGATGAACGCGATCCTCCGCCACTCGCCTGTCGGCGTGATGCTCGAGGACGCCGCGGGGCGCATCGTCTACGCCAACCCGGAGATCGAGGCCATCTACAGCCTCCAGGCCGCCGACATGCCGGGCCGCAAGCCCGAGGAGGTGTACGCCGCCGCTGGCGCCACGCCCGCCGAGGACCCGGACACGGAAGGCACCCTCGAGCTCCGGATGCGAGACCCCGATCGCATGGTGCACGTGCGGCGAGTCCTCATCCCGGGTCTCGAGGGCGAGCCCGCCGGGGTGCTGACCCTCCACGAAGATGTCACAGCGCAGCGCCAGGCCCTCGAGGCGAAGGACCTGATGCTGCGCGCGATCGGACACGAGGTGCGCAGCCCCGCGGCCGCGATGAAGAACACGCTCGCCGGCATCATGCAGTGGGAGGACAGCATCGACTCGGGCGGCCGCCGGACCCTGTTGCAGGAGGCCTATGAGTCGTCCGACCGCCTGCTTAGCCTGGTCGAGAGCCAGCTCATCATCGCCAAGCTCGAGACGCGCCACTTCGAGCCGGTGCCGGAGCCGGTCGACCTGGAGTCGGCCTTGAACGGCGTGCTCACGGTCCTCCAGCACCGCTACGCGGAGCGGACGTCCGCCGTCAAGATCAGCCTCCCGCCCGACCTGTCGCCGGCCTTTTGCGAGCCGGCCCACCTCGGCCAGGTTCTAACGAACCTGATCGGCAACGCCCTCGAGTACTCGACCGGCCCTGTCACGGTCGATGCGCGTCAGTTCCAGCGCGCCTGGCTCGAGATCACGGTCGCCGACAGCGGGCAGGGCCTGCCTGCGGCGACGCTCGAGACGGTGTTCGAAAAGACCGGACCCGCAGGCCGCAGCCGCTCGCAGGGCGGCCTGGGACTCGGGCTGTATCTCTGCCGGCTGGTGGTCGAGCGGTCGTTCGGCGGGCGGATCTGGGTCGCTTCGAGCGACAAGCGCGGGACGACCTTCAAGTTCACCGTCCCTGCTCGGATTCGCACCTGATTTTGCGTTAGGCGATTTGTGAGCGCTGCGGCGACGCCGATGTGGGTCCGCGTCGGCGGCGGCATGGAATCGATCCCCGAGCACCTTCGCCACGGCCCGGCCGACGTGGAGTTCCCGCCGCCGGGCGGCCCGTGGGAGGCGCTCATCCTGAACGGCCGCCTGGTCGGCTGGGGGGAACGGTCGGGGCTGCGTGCGGCCCGGCAGTCCGCCGAGCTCGGGCGGACCATGGCCGACGAGCAGCGCGGGTACCTGTTGGGCCGCCTCGGGCACAAGCTGCGGTCGTCGGTCCTCGCGCTGCAGGAATCGGCGCGCCAGGCCGCGTTCGGGCGGCCGGACATGCTCGAGGACCTGTTCGAGCAGGCTCAGGAGGTCGGACGCCGCGCGGCCGCGCTCGAAGCCACGGCGATCGAGCCGAAGGATGGCGCGAGGGGAGTCGTCCTCGGGGCGGTCCTGAACCTCGCCCTGCCCGCGGCAATCCGCCGCCTGCCCGGCGAGGCAGTGGTCCTCGGCTCAGAGCCGTTGCTCGTCGAGGCCTTCACGCGGGCGCGTGACTGGCTCGGCGGCGAATCGCTGACGATCGAGGCCGAGCCCCGCGGCGCATGGTGGAGGGTCCGCCTCACGGCCTCGGGCCAGCGCAAGCCGCTGCAGGTGCCGGAGATGGGCGAGCCGCTCGTGCGCCTGATCGTCGACGTTCAGCTCGGCGGCTGGCTCGACGTGAGCTCTCCGGATGTGGTCGACCTCTACCTCCCGGCTTATCGATCGCGTTGACGGCTGTAACCCGCATTGTCGCCCCGAATCCCGGTCCTTACACCGGCCCGGGCACCAACACCTGGTTCATCGACGCCGGGCCGGTGGTGGCGGTGATCGACCCGGGCCCGGACGACGACAGCCACCTCGCGGCGCTCGAGCGTCGCCTCGCCGGACGCACCGTCGCCGTCGTGCTGGTCACGCACTCGCACCCGGACCACCTGCCGCTCGCGGAGCGCTTCGCGCGTCCCCATCACGCGACAGTGCGCCGCCACCCCGAGCTTCAGGACGGCGACGTCGTGCGCGCCGGCAACGTCAACATCACAGCGCTGTACACGCCGGGCCACAGCGCCGACCACCTCTCGTTCCTTCTGGCCGAGGACCGAGCGATCTTCACGGGCGACCTCATCCTCGGCCAGGGCAGCTCGATGCTCACATACCCCGAGGGTGACGTCGCCGCCTACCTTCGCTCGCTCGATCGCCTCGCCGGCCTTCATCCGCGGATCCTGTTTCCCGGGCACTGGGACCCGGTGACCAACGCGATGGCCAAGATCGACGAGTACCGGCGCCATCGCCTCGAGCGGGAGGCGCAGGTCCTGGCCGAGGTGCGGCGTGGGGGAGGCACGGCGGCCGAGCTGACGAGGCGCGTCTACGGTCAGCTCGATGAGAAGCTGGCCGTGGCTGCGGAGATGACCATGAAGGCCCACCTCCACAAGCTGATCGACGACGGCCTCGTCACAGTTCGCGGGGACGTGTACGGCCCATCGGTACAGTAGGCGCGTTCATGGACTCCCGGCCGCCGATCCTTTCTCTGACCGCCAAGGAGCTCGAGTCGTGGCTCGAGGCCCACGGTTCTGCGCCATACCGCCGCAGGCAGATCTGGGGCTGGCTCGCGCGGGGTGCGGAGTCGTTCGATGCGATGGACGATGTGCCGAAAGATCTCAGGACCGCTCTCGAGCGCGAGCTCCGCGCCACCTCGCTGCGTCCCATCGCGACATCGGTGGCCGACAAAGGTTTGACGACCAAGACGCTGTTCGAGCTGGATGGCGGCCACTCGGTGGAGGCGGTCGTGATGCGTTATACCGACCGTTCGACGCTGTGCATCTCTTCGCAGGCGGGCTGTCCCATCGGATGTCCGTTCTGCGCGACCGGCAAGTTTCCTTTCGGCCGCAACCTCAAGGCCCACGAGATCGTCGAGCAGGCGGTCGACGCACAGCGTGTGCTCATGGCAGAAGGCAGGAGACTCTCTCACGTCGTGTTCATGGGCATGGGCGAGCCGATGGCGAACTACCGCGCCGTCATCGATTCGGTGCGGCGATTGTCGGACCCGGAGCTTTTGGGCATCAGCCCGCGGCGGATCGTCGTCTCGACTAGCGGTCTGATCCCGCGCATCGAAGAGCTCGGTGAGGAAAAGATTCCCGTCACGCTTGCCATCTCGCTGCACGCGGCGCGGGACGAGCTGCGTGACGTGCTCGTGCCGATCAACCGCAAGTATCCCGTGCGCGAGCTGGTCGACGCGGCGCAGGCATACGGGGAGAAAACCGGGCGCCGGGTCAGCTACGAGTGGGTGATGCTTGCCGGCGTGAACGACACCGAGCGCGACGCAAAGGAGCTCGGGGCGCTGCTCAAGCGAAAGCTCGCGCACGTCAACCTCATCCCGTTCAACCCCATCGAGGACACGCCCTACCGCGCGCCCGATCGCGCGTCGGTGCGCGCTTTCCGCGACATGGTCGAGGCGCAGGGCCTGAACGTGACCGTGCGCGACACGCGCGGGCGCGAGGCTGACGCGGCGTGCGGCCAGCTGCACGAACGCGTGATGCGCAGCAGCGTCGCGGTCTCGTAACCCTCGATGCTTTTTGCCGGGACCTCCGGCTTCAGCTATTCGACCTGGAAGGGAAAGTTCTACCCAGCGTCACTGCCGGGCTCGAAAATGCTCGCCTACTACGCCGAGAGGCTGAACGGCGTCGAGCTCAATGGGAGCTTCTACCGCACGCCACCCGAGACCACGCTGCAGAAATGGGCCGCCGACGTCCCGCCAGATTTTCGTTTCTGCATGAAGGCCAACCGTGGCCTGACCTATTCGGCGGAGGCCTTCGATAAGATCGGCCTGGCGCGGATCTTCACCGAGCGCATCGCGACGCTCGGGGTCAGGCTTGGTCCGGTCCTTCTCCAGTTTCCGCCGGTGCGTCAGAAGAACGTCGCGCTGCTGGATTCACTGCTGTCGGCGTTAGGCCGGCCCGCCGCGGTCGAGTTCCGTCACGAGTCCTGGTTCGACGACGAAACGTATCGCGTGCTTCGCGAGCACCGCGGCGCACTGGTCGTCACCGACGAGGAGAAATGGCCGCGCGCGCCCCTGGTCGACGTCAGCTCGGTGGCTTATTTTCGCCTGCGGCGCGGCTACGCTGCCGCCTCTTCCTTCCGGCCTTGGATCGCCGAGGTGCGGTCGGCGCTGGCTGTTCACGAAGAGGTTCATGTGTACTTTCGACACGAACCGGAGTCGCCGGCACTGGCGCAGGAGCTGGCGCGGCGACTGACGCGGCCAGCCGGAACAGAACAGGCACCGCGATGATCGCCACCGCGACCACCAGCCCTGACGCGACCTGCGCCTGGCGCAGGCCGAGAAAGACACCAGGGTCGGTGCGCAGGAAGCTGAGGAAGAACCGGCCCGCGCCGTAGAGCGCGAAGTAGAGCAGGCCGATCACGCCGTCGGGCGTGCGCGCCTTGATCCGCTGGTGGAACGGCAGCAGCGCGCCGAGGATCAGCAGGCAGAGCACCATCTCGTAGGCGACCTCCGGATGCACGACCTTGCCTGGTTCGCCCAGCGTGGCGGCGTTGACGTACTCGACGCCCCACGGCAGCGTCGTCGGCGTCCCGTGGTGCTCGCCGTTGATGACGTCGCCGATGCGGCCGATCGCGAGCCCGATCATTGCGGCCGCGCCGCCCGCGTCGATGATCTTCCAGAACGAAAACTTGGAGAGGCGGGCCCAGATGTACGCGCCGAACATGGCGCCGAACAGGCCGCCCCACTGGCTGATGCCGCCTTCGGTGAGGGCGAACACCCGCAGGAACTGCCCGCCCGTGAACAGCTTGAAGTTCTCCCACACGTAGAGGGCGCGCGCGCCGATCAGGCCGAGCACGACCATCCAGGCGAGCCCATCGCCGGAACCACGTAGGTCGACGCCGTCCTTGCCCAGCAGCCAGAAGCCGAGGCGTGCCGCCGCGATGATTCCGAGCACCGCGAAAACGCCGTGCCACGTGATCAGGAGCGGCCCGAGCCGGACGATGTTCGGGTTGAGGTCGATGACGATCGCGAGCGGCATCAACGGCGTCACACCGGCGCCTTCGTCGCGCGCTCGAGCCTCGACTGCGCGACTTCCTTGGGCAGCAACGCAAGCGTGTAGTGGATGGGAAGCGAGACCCTCTTTCCGGTGAGCACGTCGCGCAGCGGCGTGTAGAACTTGCCCTTGCCGACGCCTGACGCGGCGACCGCCTGCTCGAGGGCGGCCTCGATCGCGGCCGGCTCCCACTCCACGTCACGCAGCGCGTCGATGGCCGAGCGGACGCGCTCGACCGTCGCGCTGTCGAGCGCGGGGGGCGTTGGATCCGTCCACAGGTAGTCGAGGTAGTCGATCGCCTGCGTGAGCTTGTGCATGCGCGTCTTCAGCGCCGGGACCGCACGCTCGAGCGTCGCTTTGTCGACGTCGGGCACGAACGGGCGCAGGCGAGCCGCGAGCTCCT
Organism: Candidatus Sulfotelmatobacter sp.; assembly: GCA_035602465.1. Taxonomy (GTDB): domain Bacteria; phylum Chloroflexota; class Dormibacteria; order Dormibacterales; family Dormibacteraceae; genus 40CM-4-65-16. The sequence continues at coordinate 45,725 of DATNMQ010000159.1, forward strand.
GATCGCTGAGGTTGCGGATGTATTCGCCGTTGAGCCAGTTCAATTTCTCCCAGTCGAAGCGAGCGCCGCCATGCTGCACGCGGTCGAAGGTGAAAACCCTCACCAGCTCGTCGAAGCTGAAGATCTCCTGCTCCGTGCCCGGGTTCCAGCCGAGCAGCGCGAGGTAGTTGATCAGCGCCTCGGGCAGATACCCCTGCTCGCGAAACAGGATCAGGTTGCTCTCCGGGTGCTTGCGCTTGGAGAGCTTCGAGCCGTCCGCGGCGAGGATCAGCGGCATGTGCGCGTACGCGGTGGGCCGCTCGTAGCCGAGGGCGTCGACGAGCATCAGCTGATACGGCGTGTTGGAGAGGTGCTCCTCACCGCGGATGACGTGCGTGATCTTCATCAGCGCGTCGTCGACTGGGCTCGCGAACTGATAGGTGGGATAGCCGTCCGACTTCACGATGATGAAATCGCCGATCAGCCCGGCGTCGAACTTCATCTCCCCGCGGACCATGTCGGTGAAGACGACCTCACCGCCCGGGACCTTGAAGCGCACAGCGAAAACCGTGCGCCCCTCCGGCGGGATGGTCAGGCAGCGGCGCGAATAGATGTATGGCCGCTTCTCCATCTGCGCCTGTTTGCGCTCGGCCTCCAGCTCTTCGGGCGTGCAGTAGCAGCGATAGGCCTTGCCGTCCTTGAGCAGGCGCGCCGCCTCTTCCTTGTAGACGTCGAGCCGGTCCGACTGGCGGTAGGGCTCGTACGGACCGCCTTTGTCGGGGCCCTCGTTCCAATGGAGGCCGAGCCACGCGAGGCTCTCGAAGATGAGGAGCTCGTACTCGGGCCGGTTGCGCTCCAGGTCGGTGTCGTCGATACGGAGCACGAACGTGCCGTTGTTCTGGCGCGCGTACAACACGTTGTAGAGAGCGGTGCTTGCGGTGCCCAGGTGCGCGAAACCCGTCGGGCTGGGCGCGATCCTGACTCGTACTGACACCGCCATATCCTACGGACGTGCATGGAGTGTCCGGACACTCGGCCGGATTGATCGCTCTCGTCGGAGGCGACGAGTTCAAGCCGGGCAACGAGGAGCAGGACCGCATGCTGGCGGCCGCGGCGACGCGCGGCCCCGCCTACGTCGTGCCGACCGCCGCGGCGAGGCAGGGGCCAGGCGAGGCGGTCGCCCACGCGACGTCGTGGTTCGCAAAGCTCGGCTTGTCGCTCGAAGTGCTGCCGGTGCTGAAGCGCGCCGACGCCAACTCGAAGGAGCTCGCTTCGATCGCCCGGGGCGGCGGCCTCTTCTATCTCGTGGGCGGCGACCCCGGGCTCGTGGCCCAGGTGCTCAGCGGTTCGCGCGTCTGGACCGCGATGTTCGAAGCATGGCTTGGCGGAGCCGCGCTCGCCGGGTCGTCGGCCGGCGCCATGGCGCTGTGCAGGCACACGCTGATCCGCGCCACCTGGCCCAACCGGTTCAACCGGCGGCCGGCCGACGCCCTGGGTCTCGTGCCTGACACGGCGGTAATGCCCCATTTCGACACGTTCGGCCATCGCTGGATCGAATCCGCGCGGCGGGAGCTTCCCGATGTGACGCTGCTCGGCATCGACGAGCGCACGGCGGCGATCTGGCACGACGGCGCCGTCGGCGCCGTCGAAGGGCTGGCGGCGGGCGCCGGCGAATGGCGGGCGGCCGGACCCGGTGCGGTCACGGTCATCGGCGGATCAAGCACCGCTCGGTTCACGTCGGGGATGAAGATCACCGGACTTTCGAGCCCCATACGTATGCTTCCCACCCAGTGATAGAGGCCCGGCGGGGAGCCGCCAAAACGATGCATTCCGGCTTCGTCGACATCGGGTCGCTGCGCATCCACCACACCCACGGCGGCCGTGGCTCGCCGGTCGTATTCATCCACGGCCTCGGTTCGTCTGGATACATCGAGTGGCGCCAAAACCTCGAGGCAGTGGCGGCGCGACATCGCGTCTTCGCGCCCGATCTCCCCGGCTTCGGGCGAAGCGACAAACCCCGCGCCCGCTACACCATCCCTTACTTCGCCCGTTTCATCGGGCGATACATGCAGGAGCGCGGTCTCCGGTCAGCGGCGTTGGTGGGCACCTCGCTCGGCGGTCGGATCGCCCTCGAGGTCGCGCTGGAGCAGCCACGGCTAGTGCGCAAGCTCGCGCTCGTGAACACGCTCGGCCTCGGGCGGCCGAAGGTCCGCGCGACGCAGATGGCGTACGGCCTCGTCTCGCTTCCGCGCGTGGGCGAGGCGGTGATGAACCTCACGCGCGACGCGCTTCGCTGGGCCCCGCCTCGGATCATCCGGCGGTTTGCCGGCCGCTCCATCGGCGTCAGCGCCGACCTCGAGAGGACCATGGACGACGCGTATCTCGCCGACATGCGTGAGATGTACGCGGCGGACGGTTTCCACGCGGCATACCTCTCGACGGTCCGCTCGCTCATCAACCCCCGCGCTCTCTTCGGCGGCCAGCACGACGTGACGCGGCGGTTGAACGAGCTGAAGATCCCGGTTCAGCTCATCTGGGGCGCCGACGATCCGCTGTTTCCGCTTGCGCACGCCGAGCGTGCGCACTCCATGATCGAGCGATGCAAGCTCGCCGTAATCAACGGCGCGGGCCACACACCCCAGGCCGAACGCCCTGATGAGTTCAACGGCGTCCTCCACGACTTCCTCGACCGCTAGCCCCGAGGATCCGAACCGCTACCGGAGCTCTGAGTACCGGGCGTTGGTCGGGGCTCCGATGGATCCCCTGGTCCATCCCGACCCCTACAACCCGCCACCGCTGTACCGGTTTCTGCGTCGCCTCGTCGGGTGGCTCGTCAGGGTCTTCTTTCGAGTTACGGTCACCGGGCTCGAGAACATCCCGAAGCCGCCTTACATAATCGCGGCCAATCACCGGGCCTGGTTCGACTCGGCCTTCATCATCCCGTTCTTCCCGGAGCGTCCCTTGATCTATACGATGGCCAAACGCGAGACGGTCTTCAACCGCGCCTGGAAGCGGCGGCTGCTTCCGATGATCGGCGTGTTTCCGATCTCGCCCAACAAGGGCGAGCTCGATGAGCAGGGGCTGCGCACTGTGTACCAGGTGCTCGAGCGCGGCGGCGTGATGCTGATGTTTCCCGAGGGGCGCTACTCGCGCGGGCGTGCGCTCCGGCCGCTGAAGAACGGCATCGGCTACTTCGCGCTCCAGGCCGGCGTCCCCATCTGCCCCGTCGCTGTGCGAGGCACCGAGGTGCTGCGTCCGTTCAGCCGGATCGACGTCGTGATCGGCCCGCCGATCAGGCCCGACGTGCCGGCGTGGTGGGATCTGAGCCGGAGGGTCGCCGCGGTGGTGGACAACGTTCGGACCGCCATCACGAAGGCCCTCAACCGCCGACGCGAATAAAATCCGGGAGTTTTGCACCTTGTCATGGGCGCGGGCGAGTTTCTCGGACAGAACGTGTCGCGAGCGATGGCGTCCGACGTGCCGGTCATCGAGCTCCACTCCGACGCCGACGACGAGACCCTCGCCGATGCCCTCAGCGGCATCGAGGTGATCGTCAACTGTGCGGAGACCGCGTCGCCGTCGCGCCGGCTGCGTGTTCGCAAAGGTCCGTCACATGTTCTGCAGCGAATGGTCGAAGCGGCGACACGCGCTCGGGTGCGCCGTATCGTGCACGTCTCGACCGCCGACGTTTACGGATCTAATCATTTCGCGCGCATCACTGACAAATCCATCCTCAAGCCGGTGCATGCGTACGAGCGGCTGAAGCTGGCCGAGGAGGAATGGCTGCTCGAGAATGCCGGCGACATCGAGGTCGTGATCCTGCGACCGGCCCGCGTCTTCGGAGAGGGCGAGGAGTGGATGATCACGCACCTTGTCACCGCGGCGCTGCACGGACGGGTGCGGCTGCCGGGTGGGGGCCGCGCACAGCAGACCTTCGTCGCAGCGGCGGACGTCGGGCGAGCCTGCCTAGCGGCCTCGGACCGCGGCCGGCCCGGGCACCGTTACCTGATCGGGGGATTCGACTCGACGTGGCGTGAATACCTCACGTCGGCCGCTCGCGCTCTCGGCGTCGCCGCGGAGATCGGCTCAGTTCCATACGACCTGGCCTACCTGCGCGCTCTGGGTGTCGAGACGATGAAGCCGGAAGGCGCGGCCGTGTGGCCGGGCATCTACGCCGTCGACGTCATCGGCAAGCCCCACTTCTGCGACGACTCTCACTCACGACGGGAGCTGACGTGGTCGCCGTCGGTGGGCAGCTTCGAGCAGGAGATGCCATTGATGGCAGACCGGCTGACGCGGATTCCGGAGGTCGCCGCAGCCCTTGCTGAGATGACAGTCCCGGCGCCGGCTACTTCACCGCCAGGCAGGTAAGAGAGGTCGCGAGCAGGCCGGATTCATTCCGGCCGTCCCCCAGGCGCCCACTCCTACAACTCACCAGGCGTCGCCAGTGAGAGGAGGGGGTCCCGCGGGGGAGGACATCTGTCCTCACCCGCGCTACTTCACCGCCAGGCAGGTGATCGTCTTGAAGACGCCGTCGATCTTCTGAATCTTGTCCACAATCAGCGAACCGATCGAGTTGACGTCGGGGGCTTCGCACACCGCGATCACGTCGTACTCGCCCGTGATGGCGTCGGCGGCGGATATCCCTGACACGCCCTCCATCTTCTTGGCCACCTCCAACGCGCGACCGGGTGACGCGTTGATGAGGACGTACGCCTTCATTCCCTAACCCCCCAACAAAAACGACCCCGGGCGGGGCCCTGACGGAACCGGCTCAGCGTACTCGGATCAACGCGTCTTGAGTGCGCGCAGCATGACCTCGTCGGTGACGTTGGCGCCCGACAGCAGCACCACGACGACCTCGTTCGGAGCGGGCCGGTGGTGATACAGCAGGGCGGCCAGCGCCGCCGCCCCGGCGGGCTCGGCGAGGAGATGCTCCCACTCGAAGAGCAGGCGGATCGCCCGTAGCATCTCGGACTCCTGCACGATCAGCACCTCGTCCACGTGGCGGCGGGCGAGCTCAAAGGTCAGTTTGCTCGGCGCGGATGCGGCGAGTCCGTCAGCGCTGGTGTCGACCCGGTCGAGCGCCACGATGTGACCCGCGGCGAGCGAGCGGTGCATCGCGTCGGCGCCCGCAGGCTCGACGCCGACGATGCGCACGCTTGGCTTCTTTGCCTTCATATACAGGGCGATCCCGCCGATCAGCCCGCCCCCGCCGATGGGAACAATGACCGTGTCCACGTCCTTCAGATCGGCCAGGATCTCGAGGCCGATCGTCCCCTGACCGGCGACGACGTGCGGATCGTCATATGCGTGGACGAATGTCGCGCCGGTCTCGGCCTGCGCGTGGAGTGCCTCGAGGTACGCGCCGTGGTAGTTGCGGCCGGCGGCGACGACCTGCGCGCCGAGCCGCCTGATGGCCTCGACCTTCAACGGGTTGGCCGTCTCGGGCACGTACACCGTCGCGGGCAGCTGAAAGGTCGACGCGGCGTAAGCGACGCCCATGCCGTGGTTGCCCGCCGACGCCGTGATGACGCCGGCCCGCCGCTGCTCCGCCGGGATGTGCATCACGCGGTTCAGGGCCCCGCGGACCTTGAAGGCCCGGATCGGCTGGATCGACTCGATCTTGATGTGGACGTGGCAGCGCGCCTTGTCGGTGAACGCCCTCGAGTACTGCAGCGGAGTGGGGGCCAGGTACGGCCGCAGGTCACGCGCCGCGCGCTCCACGTCCTCCGGGGTCACGGTCGCCGCCTCGATGGTCAGCGGCTGGCCTTCTTCTTGGTGCGCCGCTTGTCCGCGAGGTGCTGCGCGAGCTTCTTCAGGCCGGGATTGACGGAGACGACTTTCGGCCCGCGCACCTTCTTGTCGCGTGCCTTGGTGCGCGCGCTCTCGCGCGGCGCCAGGCGATCGAGCTCGTCGCTCACGGCGTGACCTGCGGCGGGGGCGGCGGTGAGCCCTGGTAGTAGTACTGCTGAGGAGCGAGGTCGAGGTCGAGCCGGCGGAAGGCCACCGTCCAGTAGGTCGAGCTCTGGGCGGAGAGGAATCCCTGCACGACCAGGGCGATCGGCAGAATCGGAATCAAGATCAGCACGAAAGCCAGGACGTTGAACGAGCCGCCGATGGAGGACACAGCCACGGCGAGGATGAGGGGCAGGAAGACGATCGCCAGGACGCACGCCAGCACGATGCTCATCACGAGGCTGACCACGATCGCCAGCAACCACACCAGCAGCGAACGGCTGAACCGCTTGAACAGCAGCCGGTTGGCGCGCGAGAGTCCAACCGTGGCTCCAACCTGCTCAAGCACGACCGCCCGAGATCCGTAGCGGTCGAGGAAGGACACGTAGATCCCATAGGGAAGCCCAACCAGGAACAGGAGGATCCCGGCAAGGGCGAGCAAGGCGACGGCGGCGCCGTTCCCGTTGACGATTGCAATGACGAGTCCCGCCGACCAGGCGAAAACAAGAATCAACAGCGGCAACACGAGCGCCAGCAGGATCAGCCGGAAGCGAACGATGACCCACATCGTGCCCAGCCCGGCCCGCCAGGCCCATGCGAGCCCGAACGGACGCTCAGCATCGTGCTCGGCTGAGGCTCGTACGGTGGCCCCTTCGCAGATGCCGCCCAGGATGAAGAACGCGATTGCGAGCACAAGCCACAGCACGGCGAGCACGATGAGCAGGCCGAGGTGATCGTTGACCCAGGTCGACACCTGGTGCTGCACCGTCGCGAAGTCCTGAGTGTTGTTGCGGTTGGTCTGTCTCTGCGAGTAGTTGTAGCTGAAGCTGCCGCCGGTTTCGCCGGAGAAGAGCGCGATCAGCCATAGGTACTTATGGTCCCAGGCGATCCGAAACGATCGCGTGATGTTCTGCCAGTAGTCCATCGGTTAGAAGGTCGCGGGTACGATCGCCCGCTTGTGCATCCCAGAGCCGAGCAGCGTCTCGCCCTCGTGACACTCCACCTCGAAGTACAGCTTGTTGCCCTTGACCTCAGACAGCCGGCTGGTCACCACGATGGTGCGACCGGGCGCGGTCGGAGCCAGGTGGCGCACGTGAACCTCATAGCCGACGGTGGTGTGGGCGGCGGGAAGCAGGCGTTCTATTGAGCGGTGGCTGGTGATCTCCATGAGGCCGATCATCGCCGGGGTGGAAAACGTGCCCTCGCCGCCAACGTGGTGGGTAAGGAGCTCGCCCTCGACGACGCGCTCGAGCCGTCCCTCGATGCCCGGAGTGATTCCGCGGATCGTGTCCACGATATAGATTGTCGTCAAATGGGGTGCCAATGACGATTGGGTCGCGGACGCCTTCGGTCCGCAAGGCGATCTTTCCCGCCGCGGGTCTCGGCACGCGCTTCCTGCCCGCCACCAAGGCGCAGCCCAAAGAGATGCTGCCGCTGGTCGACAAGCCGACCATCCAGTACGGCGTCGAAGAGGCGATCGCCAGCGGCATCGAGCAGGTGATCATGGTCACCGGCGGCGGCAAGCGCGCGATCGTCGACCACTTCGACCGCTCCTTGGAGCTCGAGCACTACCTCGAGCAGCGCGGCAAGAGCGACCTGCTCCACATCCTGAGCGAGGTCGACGAGCTGAGCAACCTGGTCGACATCACCTACATCCAGCAGAAAGAGCCGCTCGGCCTCGGCCACGCGGTCTGGACCGCGCGCCGGCTGGTCGAAGGCGAGGCCTGCGCCGTCCTCCTGGCCGACGACGTGATCCTGGGTGGGGGGGATCCCTGCTTGAAGCAGCTCATTGAGGCCCACCGCACGACTGGAGCCACCGTCATCGCGGTCCGGCGTTTCCCGCGCAGCGAGATCAGCCGCTATGGGGTGGTCGTCACCAACGGCAGCAGCGGCCGCCTCCACGAGGTCACCGACATGGTCGAGAAGCCGGAGTTCGGCACCGAACCCTCCGACCTCGCCATCCTCGGACGCTACGTCCTGGCGCCGCCGGTCTTCGCCGAGCTCGACCGGGCCGAGCCAGGCGCGGGCAAGGAGATCCAGCTGACGGACGCCATCAAGCGGGCGCTCAACGCCCACCGGGTGGTGGCCTACGAGTTCGAGGGCGACTACTACGACACGGGCACCGTTCCGGGCTACCTGAGGGCCAACTTGATGCTCGCGATGAAGCGGGAAGGCCTTCGGGAGGAGCTGGCGCCCCTGCTTCGGGAGCTGCTCGAAACCATGCCCCAGGGCTCGCCCCAGGGTTCCCGGCCGGGGCTCTCCAACCCGGCCCTATAATCAGTAGAAGCTCAATGAGCCGATTCCCCGCCCGAGTGAATTACCTATGGCTGTTTCAGGACGAAGAAGATTCGACGACGACAAGGTTGTTCGGTATGAGACCGCGGAGAAAGACTTCGAGGTCGAAGTCTCGCGCACGCTCAACAAGTGGTGCGTCACCGTCTACCAGCAGCCGGACCGCCAGATCCTGGTTCAAGACTTCTTCCCGGAGCGTTGGAAGGCGCTCGCGCGGGCGCAGGACTTCATCCGGCTCCTGAACCAGCGGAAGAAGAAGGAAGAGGAAGGCGCGTCGTCCGACGACGA
>DATNMQ010000166.1:0-53636 GCA_035602465.1 Candidatus Sulfotelmatobacter sp.
GCCCCCGCCCGGCTACGCCTTCCTTCGCTGCACGAACTCGAACCCGAACCTCCCCTTCACGCAGAGGTGCCCCGCCGTCACGCTGTGGTCCAGCGGCGACGTGACCTTCACGATCGTGTTGTCCTGGACGTGCAGCTCGAGCATGCATCCCACCCCGCAGTAGGGGCACACCGTCTCGGTCACGTTCTGCCGCGACTCATCCCAGGTCCCCGCCGCCCTCATGTCATGCTCGCTCTTGAACATCAGCGCCCCCGTCGGACACACCCCGATGCAGTTGCCGCAGTACACGCAAGCCGACTCGGGCAGCGGCGTATCGAACTCCGTCGAGATGTGCGCATCGAACCCCCTTCCCGCGACCCCGATTGCGAATGTGTTCTGCGCGTCCACCCCGCACGCCTCGACGCACTTGTAACAGAGGATGCATCGCGAGTAGTCGCGCACATACAGGTCGTTGTCGATCTTCACAGGCTGTGCCACCGTCGCGACGGCACCAAAACGGTCAGGGGTGGCGCCATAGCGCGCCATCCATCCGCGCACCTCGGGCGAGCAGAGCGACATGTCGACCGACGAGCCCAGCAGCTCGAGCACCAACCGCCGGCTGTGCCTCACTCGCTCGGAGTCGGTGCGCACCTTCATCCCCGCCTCGACCTTGCGCGAGCACGCGGGGACCAGGACGCGCGAGCCCTCCACCTCGACCACGCACACGCGGCACACGTTGACCGGAGTCAGCGTGTCGAGCTGGCACAGCGTGGGCGTGTCGATCGCCATCCGCCGGCATGCGTCAAGGATCGTCGACCCCTCGACGACATCGACGTCCCGGCCGTCGATGGTCAACGCCACCATCCGTTTCGGCATGCCGACGAACACAGCCTCAGCCATTCAGCACCTTCAGCTGCGTCAACCCCGAGGCGATCGCACTGCCCGCGGTCTGCCCTAGTCCGCAGATCGACGCGTCACGCATCGCCTGTGCGATGTCGCCGAGCAGCATGACATCGGCGCTGCGGTCTCCGTTTCGCTCGTTCACCATCCGCTCGAGGATCTCCTCCTGACGCTTCGTGCCCACGCGGCAGGGCACGCATTGGCCGCATGATTCATCGCGGAAGAACTGAGCGATCCGCAAGAGGATTTGCCTCATATCGGTCGTGTCGTCGAAGACGATGACGGCACCTGACCCGAGTGTCGCCCCGATGGCGCGCGTCCCTTCGAAGCTGAGCGGGACGTCCATGTGGTCAGGAGTGAGGAAGGATCCCGCCGCGCCGCCCAGGAGCACCGCCTGGAGATTGCGCGCGCCTGCGAGCTCGAGCAGCTCACGCAGAGGCGTTCCCATCGCGACCTCATAAAGACCAGGGCGCTCGACATGGCCGGACACGCAGAAGAGCCGCGAGCCAGTCGACTCCTTGGTGCCGGTTGAAGCAAACGCGGCGCCACCCTCCAGCACGATGTCGAGCACGTTGACCAGTGTCTCAACGTTGTTCGGCAGGGTCGGCTTGCCAAAGAGCCCTACCTCGACGGGGAATGGTGGTTTGTTACGAGGCTCTCCCCTCTTGCCCTCGATGGAATTGAAGAGCGCGGTCTCCTCGCCGCAGATGTACGCGCCCGCGCCGCGGCGAACTTCGACGTCGATGTCGAGCAATCCCGCCGCCCGCGCCTGCGCAATAGCGTTCTCGATGCGCCGGCGCCCGAGCGGGTACTCGGCGCGGATGTAGATGTAACCCTTCTCGCACCCTGTGACGAAGGCCGCGACCGCCATCCCTTCGACCACGGCAAACGGGTCGCTCTCCATCAGCACGCGGTCCTTGAACGTTCCCGGCTCGGACTCGTCCGCGTTGCAGACGAGGTAGTGCGGGCGCGCTTCGGCTTTCGCGACCGACTCCCACTTGCGGCCAGTCGGAAACGCGGCGCCGCCGCGACCCAGCAGCCGGGCCGCGTTCAGCTCGCGGATCACGGCCTCGTCTCCCATCTCGCGAGCGCGGTGCAATGCCGCGAACCCACCAATCGCCCGGTAGCTCTCCAGGTTCTCAGGGTCGTATGCGCCGACGCGCCGAAGAAGTTTCCCCGCCAGGCGAGTGACCTTCTGGTCGTCCACGCGCCGCCACGCGCTGCCGCGAAGGATCTCTTCAGCGTGCTCGAGATCGATCGGCGCGATCTGCCGCTCTTGGTAGACGGATCCGGAACGCTCGACCAACGCCGCCGGCGCGCGATCGCATAAGCCGAGGCAATTGGTTCGCTCGGCGCCGACCGCGGCACAGATGTCGTCCGCTCCGGCGAGCTTGCACACGATGTCGTCGCACACGCGCAAGGTCAGCGGGCCGCGTGGTTGGAGCGCGAAGCGCGCGTAGAAGCTCACGACGCCGAAGGCCTCGGCCGGCGGGATGGAAAGGCGCCGGCACGCGTACTCCAGCGCGCCCCGGCTCACCCAACCGCAACGATCCTGGATCGCGTGAAGGACCGGCAGGAGCAAATGACGCTGCGACCGGACGGCGCGGCCGCCGTAGGCGACGTGGTCGTCTGAAGGCCGCCGCTCTCCTCCCTCCCACAGCGAATCGGCCGGGCCGAGCAGCACATCGACCGCGGCCATCTCCTCGGCGGTCGCGGGACCCCCTGTGGTACGAATGTCCACGTCAGACCCGGGCCGGGATCTTGTCGATCCGAATCGCGCTGGCCTTGAACTCCGCGGTGCCCGACTTGGGGTCCGTCGCGTCGATCGTCAGCACGTTGGTCGCGACCTGGTCCGGGAAATGCAGGGTCATGAAGGCGAGACCCGGCCGCAGCGACTGCTCGAAGCGCACAGGCACCTCGACCGATCCACGGCGCGAGCTTGCCATCACGCTCTCGCCGTCTTCGATCCCGTACCGGCGCCCGTCCTCCGGCGAGATGAGCAGGGCCTCGCCCCGGCGCAGCGGCGACGTGTACTCGCCGGTCTGCACACCGGTGTTGAAGGAATCGAGCCGGCGGCCGGTGGTCAGACGGATCGGGAACTCCTCGGTCAGGCGGTCGACCGGCGGGTCGTTCTCGACGGCGTGAAACGGAGCGCGCGGACCGTCGACAGGGTCGTCCCAAAGTCGCCCGTGCAGGAACTGCGTGCCAGGGTGCGATTCGTCAGGACACGGCCACTGGATCCCGCCCAGCTCGTCGAGGCGGTGGTACGCCATCCCCGCGTGCATCGGCGAGAGGCTTCGCAATTCGTCCCAAACCTGCTCCGCGGTCGGGTGGCCCCAGTCGGCACCGAGCCGGCCCGCCAGGTCGCAGATGATGTCGATGTCGTCGCGCGCTCCCGGCGGCGGTTCGAGCGCGCGCCGCACCCTCTGCACGCGGCGCTCGCTGTTGGTCACCGTGCCCTCAGATTCCGCCCAACCGGCGGCGGCGGGCAGTACCACATGCGCGAGCTCGGCTGTCTGCGTGAGGAAGATGTCCTGCACGACGAGGTGGTCGAGGCCGCTGAGGATGCGGACGGCGCGCGTCTGGTCGGCCTCGCTCCGGGCCGGGTTCTCGCCGACGATGTAGACGGAGCCCAGCTCGCCCCGTTCCATTGCCTCGAACATCTCGCTGAGGTGCCAGCCCTTCCGGTCGGGGAACTGCGCACCTCCCCACGCCCGCGCGAACTTCTCGTGGATCGCGGGCACTTCGAGGTCCTGGAAACCAGGCATTCGCGCTGGGATGGCGCCCATGTCACCGCCCCCCTGCACGTTGTTCTGTCCGCGCAGCGGGTTCAGGCCGCAGCCGTAACGTCCGACCTTGCCCGTGAGGAGCGCGAGATTGATGAGCGCCAGCACGTTGTCGACCGCGTTGTGGTGCTCTGTGATGCCGAGGGTCCAGCAGATCATCGCGCGGTCCGTGCGCCCGTACGAGAGCGCCACCTCTTTGATCGCGGCCGCCGGGATGCCTGTGTCGGCCTCGGCGCGCTCGAGCGTGTAGGCCTCGACGCATCGTGCGAAGTCGTCGAAGCCGGTGGTGGCGTGAGCGATGAACTCCATGTTCGCCAGGCCGGCGTGGATGATCTCCCGCGCCATTGCGTTGGCCAGCGCGATGTCGCTGCCCACGTCGAGGCCGAGCCATACGTCCGCCCATTCGGCCGAGCTCGTGCGCCGCGGATCCACCGCGACGAGGCGAGCGCCGTTGCGGACGCCGCGCAGCACGTGGTGGAAGAAGATGGGGTGCGTCTCGCGCGCGTTCGAGCCCCACAGGATGATCAGCCCGGTTTCCTCAGCCTCGCGGTAGGATGAGGTCCCGCCTCCGGCTCCGAACACTGTCGCCAGACCGGCGACGCTGGGAGCGTGTCAAGTCCGGTTGCAGCTGTCGATGTTGTTGCTGTGCATGACCGCGCGAGTGAACTTCTGAGCCATGTAGTTCATCTCGTTGGTCGTCTTCGAGCAGCTGAACATTCCAAACGCCTGCGGGCCTTGCTCACGCGCCGCGTCGAAGCCGGCCGCGGCGCGTGCCAGCGCCTCTTCCCACGAGGCCGGACGGAGCTTTCCTCCCTCCCTGACCATCGGCTCGGTCAGACGGACGAGCCCGCCATCCATGAGCCCAAGACTATATGCCCGCGATCTAGGTGCGGTGGGCTGCGATGAACTCCTTGATCCGGCGGAGGCCTAGCTTCAGCTCGTCCTCGGACTGCGTGTAGGCGAGCCGGATGAATCCCTTCCCAGCGTGCCCGAAGGCGGTACCCGGAAGGACCGCGACGCCCGCCTCGCTCAGCAGCCGGCTCGCCAGCTCGTGCTCGTCGAAGCCCGTGCCCTCGACGTTCGGAAACGCGTAGAACGCGCCCTGCGGCCGCGCGCACCGCATGCCGGGGATGTCGTTGATGCCGTCCACCACCAGGTCGCGCCGGTGCTCGAACACTTTGACCATGCGGTGTACCGCGTGCTCGGACTCAGGCGAGCTCAACGCCTCGATAGCGGCGATCTGCGTGAACGCCGCGGCGCACGACGAGGAGTTGATCATCAATGTGTCCAGCTTGGCCGCCAGCTCGCGTGGCGCGACCGCGTACCCGAGGCGCCACCCCGTCATCGCGTAGGACTTCGAGAGCCCGTCCATCAACACCGTCCGCTCGCGCATACCGGGCCGGGAGAGCGGGGAGACGTGATGGAAGCCGTAGACCAGCTGGCTGTAGATCTCGTCCGACACGAGCAGCAGGTCGTGCTTCTGGACCAGCTCGCACACGAAGTCGATGTCCTCCGCTGTCAGCACGCCGCCGGTCGGGTTCTGCGGCGTGTTGATGATCAGCATCCGCGTCTTCGCCGTGACCAGGGACTCGAGCTCGTCGAGGTCCATCCGGAAGTCCTTGTCCTCGCGCAGGGTCACCGTCTTCGGCACGCCGCCGATGAAGTTGACCTGTGACGCGTACGCCGGATACCCGGGATCGGGGAGGATGACCTCGTCGCCGGGCTCGATGCACGCGAGCAATGTGAACAGCAGGACGTTCTTCGATCCGGGGACCAGGACCACGTCGTCGGCCTCGACCTGAGTGTCGAGCATGCGTGTGACGAAACCGGCCACCGCCTCGCGCGCCTCGCGGATGCCGCTGGCGGGCGTGTAGTGCGTGTAGCCGTTCTGCATCGCACCGATGCCGGCCTCGACGATGTTGTCCGGCGTGGCGAAGTCCGGCTCGCCGATCTCGAGGTGGACGATCCGCTTGCCCTGCGCCTCCAGCCTTCGGGCCTTGGCGAGGACCTCGAACGCGCCTTCCGTCCCGAGCCGCGACATGCGTTCCGCGAATCGAATCGCTGTGCTCACAGAGCTTGAATCCTAGTGGACACCGTGCAGCGAGCCGCCGTCGATGCCCAGCGTCTGGCCCGTGATGTAGCCGGCCTGACGCGAGCAGAGAAAGGCGCAGGCGGCCCCGACCTCCTCGGGATCGCCAAGACGCTTCATCGGCGCCCGCTTCTCCATCTCCCCCACGTCGCCGAGACGGCGAAGGCTGTCGCTCAGGATCGCGTCAGGGGCGATGCAGTTGACGGTGATGCGGTCGGGCGCCAGCTCCATGGAGAGCGACTTGGCGAGCCCGGTGACCGCCGCGCGGAGCGAGTTGGATAGCGTGAGCCCGGGGATGGGCTGGCGGACGGAGATCGACGTGATGATCACCACGCGGCCCTGGTCCGATTGCTTCAGGTGCGGAATCGAGGCCCGCATCAGCCGCACCGCGCTCATCAGGGTCAGGTAGAAGGCGGAGTGCCAGCTCTCTACGGGTAGGGATTGGAACACGCCCACCGGCGGCCCACCTGCGTTGACGACGAGGATGTCGAGGCCGCCCAGCTTGGTCGCCGCGGCCTCGACCAGCGACTCAGGGTCGCCTTCCTTGGAGACGTCGGCGGCGGACCATCCGGCCGCGCCTATCTCACGCGTGGCGGTCACCAACTCCGGTGCGCCGCGGGCCGAGATGTAAACTCTCGCCCCCTCGCCGATCAACGCCGACGCGCAAGCCCGACCGATCCCCTTGCTCGACGCCGTGACGAGAGCACGCTGTCCGCCTAGACCGAGATCCACAGCCTCAATCTAGCCGGTCGTGTTCACGTACCAATCGGTGACGTACTGGAAGCGATCGGTAGGTTCGATGACCTTGTTCAAGTGCACGCCGTGGACGCGCTGCGAGACCACATACTCGTAGCGGCCCGCGTACAGAAAGATCGCCGGGGCCGCGTCCGCCATCAGCATCTGGAAATCGATATAGGCCGCCAGGCGCGAGGGCGCATCGATTGCATTGCGGCCGTCCTCCAGGTCCTTGTCGATCAGTCCCCACGCGCGCTGGTAGGCGAAATTGAGCGAGCTCAAATCAGCGCCCGAGTGCCAGAACGCGTACTGGTCTGGATCCGGCCCTACGTCGATGTACACGAGCGCCATCTGGTACTTGTGCCCCGGCAGGTAATCCCGCACGAGCTGCGTCGCCGGAACAGGCTTGACGACCACCTGGACCCCGACGTCGAGCAGCTGCCGCGCGATGGCATCCGCGACCTGGCGGTTGGGAAACGAGTCGGCGGACACCAGGGTGACCTTGAACGGAGTGCCCTTCTTGGACCGGAGCTTCGTCGCGGGATCGGAGACCCAGCCGGCATCATCCAATGCTTTGGCCGCGGCCAGCGCATCGAACGGATGGAGCGTCGCGGCCGAGGCGGAGAACGCCCAGTTGGCGGTCGGGATCGGGCTCGGGTCGGGGTCGGCCCGGCCGGCGAGCACCTGGCTCACGATCTGCTGCCGGTCGATCGCCTGGACCAGCGCAAGGCGGACCTTCGGGTCGCCGAAGAACGGCTTGCCGTCGCCGTCGGAGTTGAAGGAGACGAACGAGCTGGTGAACAGGCGCTGCTCCTGCACTGTGAGGTCGGTCCGTCCCTCCAGCGCCGCGACCTCCTGCGGCTGCAGGCCGCCGACCAGGTCCGCGGCCCCTGACAGCACGGCGCGGATCGCCGACTGCGGTTCCGGGTACGTGCGCAGGACGAGGTGATCGAGGTAGGGCTGCGGGTCCGCAAACGGGTTGCGATCGAGCGTTATCGCAAGCTGGTTGATCGCCCCCACCTTGAACGGGCCCGTCCCGATGGCGTGCAGCCCGCTGTAGGGGCTCGATGCGATCTGCGCGGGACTCATCCCGACGAAGATGTGCTTGGGGATGATCCCGACGCGAAGCGCGAGCGGGAACGCGGCGCTTGGCGCCTTCAGCGTGAAGACGATCTGGGAGGTTCCCGCCGGGGCGATCCCCACGAGGCGCCAGAAATCGGCGCCGGGCTGCTGGTACTCCAGGTCCTGCAGCACGTGGAACGTGAACATCACGTCGTCCAGGCCGAACGGCTGACCGTCGGCCCATTTGACCCCGTCCCGGATGTCGAACGTGTAGGTCAGATGGTCGCCGGAGATCGACCAGCCGGAGGCGAGCTGACCGACCACGGTCTGCTGCGCGTCGACGGTGGTCAGGCCCTGGTAGATCAGGCTGTCGACGTCGCGCGTGCTGTCGTTGGACTCGAACAGCGGGCTGAGCACGTTGGGCTGGCCGACGAGAGCCTCGATGGCCGTTCCTCCGCGCGCCGGCTTCGGAACGGTTGCGACCGGCTGGCAGCCTCCGAGAACGAGGGCCGCCGCAAAAGCGGCGGCCATGAGCCTATGCCTTGAAATGCGTCGTGACCCAGACGTTGGCGATCGAGCAGGCGAGAAACGCGACGACCACGACCCAGGTCGTCCAGTAGATCTGGCGCTCGAGGCCGCGACGGGTCCGGTACCCCCCGCCCAGCCCGGAGTCGCCGCCACCGATGGTGCCGCCGAGCCCCGAGGCCTTGGGCGTCTGGATGAGCACACCGGCGGTCAGCAGGACCGCGAGCACGGCCTCGGCGATGACGAGGGCGTTCTGTAGCTTTGCCATGGACCGGGAGATTTTACCTAGAGAGGCTGTGAGCTAGGCCCACACGGTGCCGAAGCGTGCGTTCACGGCGTCCCAGTTCAGCGTGTTGAACCAGGCCGTCACGTAGTCGGCGCGCTTGTTCTGGTACTTCAGGTAGTAGGCGTGCTCCCAAACGTCTACGCCAAGGATCGGCGTGAGGCCTTCCATGAGCGGGCTGTCCTGGTTGGGATACGACTTGATCGACAGCTTGCCGCTGCGGTCGGCCAGCAGCCATGCCCAGCCGCTGCCGAACTGCCCGACCGCCGCCTTCTGGAGCTGCTCCTTGAACGCGTCGTAGCCGCCGAACGTGCTCTTGAGCGCGTCGGCGATCCGACCGCTCGGGTTGCCGCCGGCGTGTGGGCCCATGATCGTCCAGAAGATCGAGTGGTTGGAGTGGCCGCCGGCGTTGTTGCGGATCACCGTGCGGATGTCCTCGGGCACCTCGTTCATGCCCCACAGCAGCTCCTCGACGGTCTTCTTGCCCAGCTCGGGGTGCTTCTCGAGAGCCGCGTTGGCGTTGTTGACGTAGGTCGCGTGGTGCTTGTCGTGGTGGATCTCCATCGTCTTCGCGTCGATGTGAGGCTCCAGCGCGTCGAATGCGTAGGGCAGAGGCGGAAGTTCAAATGCCATCTTCAGGGAGTCCCCCTTCTTGAATTCGTTCTTTGGTCTGGAATCAGTCTAAGAGCTTGAATGCTTCGACCCCGACGCCTGTTCCTTCACCGCCGCGGCGCGCCGTTCGATCTCGCCCGGGTCGCCGAGGTAGCGCCAGGACTTGGGGCGGAAGTCCACGCCAAGCTCGTACACACGCGGAACGCCGGTCGGGATGTTGAGCTCGACGACCTCCGCCTCGGTCAGCCCGTCGAGGTGCTTGACGAGCGCGCGAAGGCTGTTCCCGTGCGCGGACACCAGCACGCAGGGATGCGCAACCAGGTCGGGGACGATCGCGTCGTACCAGTAGGGGAGCATCCGGGCGACCACGTCCTTCAGGCACTCCGAGCTCGGGAGGAGCTCGGGCGGCATCGCTGCATATCGCGCGTCGTGTGAGGGGTGCCGCGCATCCGACGGTTCGAGGTCGGGCGGCCGAACGTCGTAGCTGCGCCGCCACACCTTGACCTTGTCCTCGCCATATTTCTCGGCGGTCTGCTGCTTGTTCAGACCCTGCAGCGCGCCGTAATGGCGCTCGTTCAGCCGCCACGTGCGGTGGACCGGGATCCACGACAGCCCCATCTCGCCAAGCGCCAGCTCCGTGGTCTGGATCGCCCGGATCAGCAGCGACTCGTGCACGACCGCCGGCTGCAGGCCCGCCTCCTTCATCAACCGGCCCGCCTCCCCTGCCTCCCTGTGGCCGCGGTCGCTGAGCGGCACGTCCGTCCAGCCGGTGAAAAGGTTTTCGAGGTTCCACGTGCTCTCGCCATGGCGGAGCAGGATGAGGGTCCCCGGCGTCGGGCTAGCGATGTCCGTAGACCTCGGCGGTGATTTTGACGATGTGGGCGAACTCGTCGGCCACCAGGCTCGCCCCGCCCACCAGCGCGCCGTCGCAAAGGGGCAGCTCCACGTACTGCTGCACGTTCTTGGAGTTGACGCTGCCTCCGTAGAGGATGCGCACCTTGCGCGCCGCGCCCGCGCCGATCATCTCCCCCACCACGCGGCGGATGAGGCGCATCGTCTTGTACGCGTGCTCGGGGTCGGCGTTCTTGCCTGTGCCGATCGCCCACACCGGCTCGTACGCGATGACCAAACGCGCCGAGTCGTCGGCGGAGCAGTTGGCGAGCCCTGCCTTGACCTGTGCGCTGACCACCGCGTCTGAGGTGCCGGCGTCGTAGTGATCGGCAAGCTCGCCTACGCACATGATCACCCCAAGGTCGGAGGACAGGGCCGCGGCCGTCTTCTTGGCCACCATCTCATCGGTCTCGCCGAGAAACAGGCGGCGCTCGGAGTGGCCGACGATCACCCACTGGCATAGGCCTTTGAGCATCGCGGGCGAGACCTCTCCCGTGAAGGCGCCGGACATCTCCCAGAAACAGTCCTGCGCGCCGAGCTTGACGCCGGATTGGTCGAGCACCTCGGAGACGCCGAGCAGCCACGGGAACGGCGGGACGATCACGACCTCGACACGGTCCGAATGGCCTCGCGCCACCGAAAGGATGCCCCGCGCGAGGTCGAGGGCGTCGTCTTCGGTGACGGGGTTCATCTTCCAGTTGGCCGCGACCAGCGGCATCCCTGGCGGGCGGCTGCTCACACCCTCACGCTTCTTTGAGAATCGCTATGCCGGGCAATTCCTTGCCTTCGAGGTACTCGAGGGTTGCGCCCCCGCCCGTCGACACGTGCGAGAAGCGCCGCGACAGGCCGAGCGAATCGATCGCGGCCACGGTGTCGCCACCACCGACGAGGGTGAACCCGCCAGACTCCGCGATGGCTTCCCCGATCGCCTTCGTGCCGTCGGCGAAGTCCTTGATCTCCGCGACGCCGACTGGGCCGTTCCAGATCACAGTACCCGCGCCGCGAATCTTCGAGCTGAACAGCGCGATGCTCCGGGGCCCGATGTCGAGCGCCTTCCACTCTGGCTCGACCCTGTCCGAGTCGAAGATGCGGAGCGGCTCTCCCGGCTCGACGCGGCGGGCGCCGACGAGATCGACGGGCAGGACGAGCTTGTCGCCGGCCAGCTCCTCTACCTCCCGCGCTTCCTGAAGCGCCGTGTCCTCAACGAGGCCCGCGCCGGTCGGCCAGCCGCGCGCCTTGAAGAACGTGTTGGCCATCGCCCCGCCGATGAGGAGCGAATCGACCTTGCTCAGCAGGTGGCGCAGCACGCCCACCTTCGTTGAGACCTTGGCCCCGCCGACCACGGCCACCATCGGCCTCCGCGGGTTGTCCAGGGCTCGGTGGAGCGCTTCGAGCTCCGCCTCCATGAGCTCGCCCGCGTAGGCGGGCAGGTACGAGGCGACACCCACCACCGACGCGTGCGCCCGATGCGAGGCCGCGAACGCGTCGTTGACGAAAAGGTCGCCCAGCGCGGCAAGCCTCCGGGCGAATTGAGCGTCGTTCGCCTCGTCCTCTTTATGGAAGCGGACGTTTTCGAGGAGCAGCACCTGCCCTGACTGCAGCCCGTCAACGGCCGTCATCGCCGGCTCGCCGATGCAGTCCTCGGCGAACTGGACCTCGCGGCCGACGCGATGGGCCAGGTCCTGAGCCACCGGCCGGAGCGAGAGCTCGGGCTCGCGGTCCTTGGGACGGCCGAGGTGGGACATCACGATGACGCGGGCGCCACGCTGGGCGAGATGTTGAAGCGTCGGAGCCGCGGCGCGCACGCGGGAATCGTCGGCGATGCGGCCATTCGCCAGCGGGACGTTCAGGTCCTCGCGCACGAGGACGCGCTTGCCCGAGACGTCGACGGAAGAGATCGAAACCTTCAGAGCCGCTCCGCCATGTACGAGATCAGGTCGACCATCCGGCAGCTGAAGCCCCACTCGTTGTCGTACCAGCTGACCACCTTGGCCCAATCGCCAGAGAGCATCGCCGTCAGCGGGGCGTCGACGATCGACGAGTGAGGGTCGTTCTTGAAGTCGGAAGAGACCAGCTCCTCATGGCTCACTGCAAGAACGCCGCGCAGCTCACCGCTGGCGGCCTCCTCGAACGCCGCGTTGATGTCCTCGGCCGTCGTCGTCTTGCCGAGCTGCACTGTGAGGTCGACCACCGACACGTCGAGGATCGGCACCCGGAACGAGATGCCGGAGAACTTCCCCGCGAGCTCAGGCAGCACCTCGGCCACCGCCCTGTTCGCGCCGGTCGAGGTGGGGATGATGTTGTCCGCGGCGGCCCGGGCCCTGCGGAGGTCCTTGTGAGGCAGGTCCTGCAGCTTCTGGTCGGCGGTGTACGCGTGGATCGTCGTCATCATCCCGCGCTCGATCCCGAATGAGTCGTGCAGCACCTTGGCGAGCGGCACGAAGCAGTTAGTCGTGCAGCTGGCGTTCGAGATGACGTTGTGCTTTTTGGTGTCGTAGCCCTTGTGGTTGACGCCCATGACGACTGTGTAGTCCTGGTGCGTCGCGGGGGCGGAGATCACGACCTTCTTCGCGCCGCCCTTGTCGATGTGCACGCGAGCCTTGGTGGCGTCTGTGAAAAGTCCGGTCGACTCGATGACCACGTCGACGCCGAGATCCTTCCACGGCAGCTCGGCAGGGTCCCGCTGGGTCATGAACTTCACGGTGTGACCGTCGACGTGGATCGCGTCGCCCTCCGCCTTGACCGCGGGAGCGAACGTGCCCAGGGCGGTGTCGTGCTTGAGCAGGTGGGCGAAGGTTGCGGCGTCGCCGATGTCGTTGACGGCGACGATCTCGAAGTTCGGCTTCAGGTCCCAGGCCGCCCGGTAGATGTTGCGGCCAATCCGCCCGAAGCCGTTGATACCAACCTTGAGTGCCATTGGGCCGAGCTCCTATGAGTCGCGCTGGGCGCGGCGGGAGGGGACGGCCTCCATGTTAGCCAGCGCTGTAATGGCGGCCGGGTTCACCCCGGCCGCGACTTTGTCTATGACGACTGCCAGTCGTCGTTTCGAGTACTAGTGAGTCAAATCCCAACCGTATGCCGGAATGGGAGCGCCGGCCCTATCGTCGGCAGATCTCTATGTCCGCGGGAATGAGGGCCGGGTGCCCATCGCCGATGAGGGAAAGCCATTCTGGGTTTTCCCTCATATCGTGTTATGCGGTGCGGCGTGCGCCCTCGGAGGGGCGGGCCAGCGCCTGCAGCCTCCGTAGGCGGTGATTGACCGCAGACTTGGAGAGCTTCATGCGCGAGGCTAGCTCGCCGAGGTTGAGCTCCGGGTTGGCCGCGCGCCACTTCGCCATCTCACGCAGCGCCGGCGGCAGGCGGTCGAGCTTGCCGTCGGACTCGAGGCGATCGATCGCCGCCGCTTGGCGCAGGCCCGAGCCGATCGTCTTGTCGATGTTGGCGGTCTCGAAGTTGAGGCGGCGGTTGACCTCACCGCTCACCTCGCGGACCACGCGCACGTTCTCGAACTCCATCACGGCGCGGCTCGCGCCCATCGCCGACAGCAGGCGCACGATGCCGTCCCCGTCCTTGATGTAGACCACCTGCTGGCCGCTCCGCACCGTGGTGCCGACCTTCACGCCCTGGCTCTCCGCCATGCGCGCGATCGCGGAGGCCCACGACGCGGTCGGCGCGACGAACTCGAGGTGGTAGCGCGTGTTCGGCGCGTTAACCGATCCGCAGCCGAGGAACAGGCCGCGAAGCATCGCCTTGCGGTCGCATGCAGCCTCTGGCATGGCCTGCACAGGCGACTGGGTAAAGGCGCGGACCAGCTCCAAAGGAAGCCCGAGCTCGATGAAGAACGACATCCGCTTGCGGGTCTTGACCGCGTGGTATTTGGCGTCCATCCGCGCCACGGCGCGGCCCAGGCGCACGACCTTGCGCGCCACCGCGTTGCGGAGCAGTGAGAAGTACGCCGACCGGCTGTTGTGGCTGCTCAGCAGGCGGCCACGCGAGCCGAAGTAGATGCCGAGCAGCTCGCTGAGCTGACAGCAGGGCCGGGCCGGTAGAAGCCCTGCCATCTCGTTCTTGACCTCTGCCGAGAACGAAATCGCGCGTCCCTCCTGGAAGGTGATTACCTCCCCCCTTTCTTTGCAGTCTACTGCCCACCAGTGCGCGTCCAGCGCACATAACCGTTGATGACGCCACAATTTCTTTTGGGTGTCTTCAAGTGCCTGAGATGCGGATGATCGAGGCCGTGCGCGCGGCCATCTCAGAGGAGATGGAGCGCGACGAGCGAGTCCTGGTCATGGGCGAAGACGTGGGCCGCAAAGGCGGTGTCTTCGGCGCCACGGACGGGCTCTATGCGCGCTTCGGCGAGGCGCGCGTGCTCGATACCCCGCTCGCGGAGTCGGCCATCGTCGGCGTCGCCATCGGCGCCGCGCTCAACGGTCTCATCCCCATCGCGGAGATCCAGTTCGCCGACTTCATCCACCCGGCGTTCGATCAGATCGTCAGCGAGGCAGCGAGGACCCGCTACCGCTCGAACGGCGACTGGTCGGTGCCGATCGTGATCCGGGCGCCCTTCGGCGGGGGCGTTCACGGCGGGCTCTACCACTCGCAGTCGATCGAGGCCTTCTACGCCCATGTGCCGGGGTTGAAGGTCGTCGTTCCGAGCACGCCATCGGATGCGCACGGCCTGCTGAAGTCGGCCGTGCGCGACCCGGATCCCGTGCTGTTCCTCGAGCATAAGAAGGTGTACCGCCTGGTCACGGAGGAGGTGCCCGATGGCGACCACCTCGTGGCCATCGGCCCCGCCGCGGTCCGGCGGGAAGGCACGAACCTGAGCTGCTTCGCGTGGGGGCTGATGACGCATTACTGCCTGCAGGCGGCCGAGCTGGTCGCCAGCGAGGGGATCAGCGTGGAGGTGGTGGACCTGCGCACGCTGGCGCCGCTGGATCGCGAGGCCATCCTCGCGTCGGTGCGTAAGACCGGGAAGGCGATGGTGGTGCACGAGGACAACCTGACGGGTGGGTTTGGCGGGGAGGTCGCGGCGATCATCTCGGAGCACGCCTTCGAGAGCCTCGACGGTCCGGTCGTGCGCGTCGCCGCGCCTGACATCCCGGCGATGCCGTTCAACTCGCCTGGTGAGGAGTTCTTCATGCCGAGCCCGCAGAAGATCGCTGCCGCGATGAGGAAGCTTGCCGCCTACTAAGCCCAAAACCCGGGCGAGGGTGGCTGCTCGCCAGGTCCCGCAGATCTCCATGGCCGAGTACGCACTCCGGCGGCAGGCGGTCGCCGCCGGCATGCAGGCCGCTCGACTCGACGCCGTCTGCGTCTTCTATCCCGCCCGCGTCGCGTACCTGACGGGCTTCCACCACATCCCGACCGAGCGCCCCATCGCGCTCGTGATCGGATCGAGCGGCCAGTCAGTGGTCGTCGTGCCGGCGGTGGAGAAGGAGCACGCCGAATCGTCCACAGCGGTCGACCAGGTGCGCATCTACTTCGAATACCCGGGCGCCGAGCACCCGATGGAGTCTGTGGCCGCGGTCCTCACCGAGATGAGCGCCCGGCCGCATCGGATCGGAGCCGACCACGACGGCTATGTGCCGTACTGGGGCTATCGCGGCCCTCGCCTGAGCCACCTGACCGGCGTCCAGCCCACAGATTGCGAGCCGATCGTCGAGTCGCTGCGCCGCGTCAAGTCGGCGGCCGAGATCGAATGCATCCAGCTCAGCTGCGACTGGGCCGTCAGGGCGCATCACCGCATGCAGGGCGCGATCACCACCGGCAAGACCGAGATGGAGTGCTACATGCCGGCGGCGAACGAGTCGCTCTTCGAGATGGTGCGAGAGATGCCCGGCTGGAGGCCGCGGGGCCTGGACGAGACGGGCCTGACCTGCATGTTCGTCGCGGGCCGCTCGACCGCGATGCCGCACGGCTTCGTCAAGGGCCACGGCATCCAGCGCGGGGACGTCCTGGTCACCGGTGCCGGCGCCAACATCGACGGCTACCGCAGCGAGCTCGAGCGGACGATGATCGTTGGCGACCCGACGCCCGAACAGGAGCGCGCGTTCGCGGCGATGCTTGCGCTGCAGACTCGCGCGATCGAGGTGATGGCGCCGGGCGTCCCGGCGGGCGAGGTGGAGCTTGCCACTGTGCGCCTCGCCGAAGAGTTGGGCGTCGCCGACAACCTGCGGCACCACGTCGGGCATTCGATCGGCCTCGAAGGCCACGAGGCGCCGTTTCTCGACCGCGGCGACGAGGCGGTCCTCGAGCCCGGCATGGTTTTCACGGTCGAGCCGGGTGTGTACCTCAAGGAGCTGGGCGGGTTTCGCCACTCCGACACGGTCGTCATCACCGAGGCCGGATGCCGGGTGATGACGGACTATCCCCGGGAGCTGAAGGACCTCGTAATCAGGCCGTAGCGCTCTGCGGGATCGGCGTGACCTTGTGCGTGTACATGTGCAGGACCGTGGCCGCGTCGGTTTGGTGTCGCCGCACGCGACCGACGGCGGTGGGAGGCAGCATGTCCTTGTCCTCCACCGTGACCACAGTCTCCTTTGGGTGGATGGCCCTCCAGACATCGCCCACCATCTCGCGCGGCAGGTTGCCCGGGATGTAGACGAAGCGCCGGTGCGGCACCGACTTGCGCGCAAGCATCTCCGCCCGCGCGAACGCATCGTGGGCTTTGTAATCCCTGAGCCAGGGGTCGCTGACCTCGAGCAGCTCGTGGTGCTGGTTGGGGTAGCGGTCGCCGCGGTACAGGAACACCGCTCCCCTGCCCTCAGCGGCGCGCGCACCCTCCGCAATCACGCACTCGGCCGCCAGCTGCTCGTGCGGCAGGATGACGAGCACCTCGGGGACGCCGCGCCGCTGGCCGAAGGCGGCGATCGACTCCGCCGCCCGCTGCGGCCGGAACGGAAGCGGGAACACCGCCGGGCGGTGGCCACGGCTGTAGCGGTAGGTCGCCAGGCCGATGATCAGGCCCACCACCGTCAGACCGCCGCCGAACTTGGTCGCATCCGGCTTCGCCACGAGGTTGATCAGCCACGCCGCGATAACCAGCACGGTGGTCAGCACGCCGACCGCGTAGGAGGCGACTCTCCCAGGCGACCACGTCCTGTACTCGCGCCAGCGCACCACGTCGAGGCTGACGCACGTGAGGACGAAGGTGCCGAGCAGGCCGAACGCGTAAAGGTCGCCGAGGAAGTTGACGTTCCCGCCCGACCCGATGACGATGACGATCGGGAGCGAGACGGCCGCAAGGATTGCCCATTGCGGCGTCAGCCGCCAGCGATTCCGGCGCTCGAGCACCCGGGGCAGGAACCCCATCCGCGCGAGCGCGATAAAGACGTGGTAGGCGCCGATGATCGCGGTGTTGCTCGCGAAGACCAGCAGGACCGAGCCGCTGATCGCGACGTAGTCGCCCAGGAACTGACCCGCGACATGCGCACCCAGCAGCGAGATGAATTGGTTGGGGTCCGCGTTGCTGTTCAGCAGTGTCGTCGACCACAGCGTGAGAAGCGGCGCCGTGATGGCCATCGTCACGACCACGCCCAGCATCGCGCGGGACGACACTCGCCGGCGCGGCTCGCGCATCGCCGGCGCGAGCTGGGCGATGCTCTCCAGCCCTGAGAAGGCGAGGAAAGCGGCCCCATAGCCCGTGATCACCAGGCCGACGTTCATCGGCGGTCCGTGCATGACCGCGCGGAAGCTTTCGATGATTCCAGACGGTCCCAGGTAGATCGCGGTCGCCGCCACGACGACGAGCTGTCCGGCCGCGGCGATGGTCGCGAAGATCGCCGTCGTCCGCGCGCTCTCCTTGATACCCAGCACGTTGAGGATGCCGAGGCCGACCAGCGCGACGACGGTCACCGTCATCACCAACGGCAGCAGGTACGGCGCGACGATCGCCAGGTAGAGCATCCCGGACAGCGCGCTGATCGCCGCGGTGAGGTAGTAGTCGACCAGGATGAACAACCCGCCGAGCAGCCCCGCAAAAGGATGCAGGGCCTGGGACGAGACGTTGACGACGCCGCCTCCCTCCGGGTAGCGCCACGTCACCTCCGCGTACTTGACGCAGAGGAGGATGAAGACGAAGAGCGTCATCAAGACGAAGATCGCGGAGCGCGCCCCGAAGTGCCCATACAGGATGCCGGGCACGTAGTAGACGGACGTGCCGATGTCCGCGAAGACAACCGCCCAGCACAGATACGCGCCGAGACTCCCGCCGCGGACCTTGATCCGGCGGCGGGTACGTGTTTGGTCTTCGATCATGTCCGGATGGCGCCTCGCGTTTCATCGAGGTACCGCCGGAGGCTCTCGAGGTCGGTCCGCAGGCGGCCGACGGCGCGCTGCGCCTCCCGATCGTCCAGCTCCATGAAGGCGACTGCAGCCAGGTAGATCTCGGCGCGCTCGAGCTGGCGGCTGGCGGCACGCAGCACCTGGCGACGCTCGTTTGGCGTCCTCGCTTCGGGCATCTGCACAACGGCGTTTCGCATGCTCCCAAGCTAGGACGCGGGTTGTGAGGTCTCTGTTAGGAGCCGGGCCGAACCCATATGGATTCGGTATGGATTTCGATTAACCTCGAACCCGATGGATTCGGTGGCCCGGCGCGGCCGCAGGCCGGGAGACCTCCGGGTCGTGGTTCGCCGCCCCGCCAAGCTTCCGCGCACGCTCGGGCCGGGCGCGCTGTTCGCCGCGTGTTACGGGAACGTCGGCTCCAGCATCTACTACGCGCTCGGAGTCACCGCGGCGTTCGCGCTCGGCCTCACGCCGGTAGCGCTGATCCTCGCGGGGTTCATCTTCGTCACGACCGCCCTCAACTACGCCGAGGGCACCGCGGCGCTGCCTCACGCCGGCGGCAGCTCGAGCTTCGCGCGCCGCGCTTTCAACCAACCGATCGGGTTCATCGTCGGATGGGTGCAGCTTCTCAACTACACGGCGACGGTCTCGATCTCGGCGTACTTCGCGATCGGCTACCTCGGGGTGTTCGAGAGGTACAGCCCGCTGTTTCACGAGCTGCGGCACAACGATCTCTGGCACGTCGTGGCGACCATGACGCTGATCGGGTTCCTGATCCTCGTGAACATCATCGGCATCCAGGAGTCGAGCGCCCTCAACCTCGCGCTCGCGTTCACGGACCTGATCACGCAGTTCGTGCTGGTGATCCTCGGCCTGGTCCTCCTGCTCAACATCAAGACCGTCATCTCAAACGTGCACCTGGGAGTCGCACCGACGTGGGGCAGCTTCCTCGCGAGCATCTCCATCGCGATGGTGACCTACACCGGCATCGAGACCATCTCCAACCTGTCCGAAGAGGCGAAGAACCCTGGCCGCAACGTGCCGCGCGCCACCTGGTGGGTGATCATCGCGGTGCTCTTCGTCTCGGCCTTTCTCCCAACCATCGGGATGAGCGTGTTCCCCGTCCACGTCGACCCGAACACGCATCAGTTCGTGACCGACCTGGCGACCCGTTACAAGGACGACCCGGTGGCCGGGATCGTGAGCAAGTTCACGCAGCCGCTGGCTTTCTGGGCGGAGATCTGGGTCGGCATCCTCGCCTTCACCATCCTCGTCATCGCCACGAACGCCGGCCTGATCGGCATCTCTCGGCTCAGCTACTCACTCGCCGGCCTCGACCTGCTGCCCAAACGCTTCGCGGCGCTTCACCCCAAGTACAAGACTCCTTACGTCTCGATCGTCGTTTTCGGAATCGTCGCCGGGGTCCTGGTCCTGCCGGGCATCATCGTGCACGGCGCACAGATCGACCTGATGGCCGCGGTATATTCGCTGGCGGCGACGTTCGCGTTCTGTTCGGCTCACCTCTCGGTGATGCGGCTTCGTTTCATCGAGCCGGCGCTGCACCGACCGTACCGGATGCCCTTGAACATCAAGTTCGGTCGCGACAGCATCCCCGTCCTTTCCCTCGTGGGCGCGCTTTTCATCGGCACGGTGTTCACCCAGCTCGTGTTCCAGAACATCTCCAACTCGACCTTCATCTTCCTGGGGTGGCTTGTCCTTGGCGCGCTGACCTACCTGCTGTACAGGAGGTACCGCCACGAGCCGCTGTGGGAGCCGCTCGAGGTGCCGCCGCCTCGCGAACGCGACGTCGAGCACGTTCCCTTCGAGAGCTTGCCCAGGAGCGCGCGCTACCGGATGGGCCGGCGCGAGCGAATCGCCGCTCACGCGGCCCAGTCGCGTCACGTGCACGAGCGCCACCGCCCGGGGTGGCAGCTGGAGTTCGAGCTGTTTTTCGCCCGGCACGGCCACATCCGGGGCATGCTGATCGTGCTGGTCTTTGCGGCGGTGAGCGGGCTCGCGGTTTTCGTCGACCTGTCTTCCTACGACCCCACGGGCCCGGGCCTGGGATGGTCGCCCGGCCTTATCGTGGTCGCCTTCATAGCGGCCTACCTGCTGAACCGAGGCCACTCCGAACAGTAACCGCGGCGTTGCGAAGCGCCCCGAGTAATCGGTTCGTTTTGCGCAAAACCCTCCTTTTCTCACGGGGATTGCGTTTGTTTTGCGCAATTCGCACGTAATTCGGCCCGAGGGCCGAACGAACCTGGGCGACCACCGCATTCGGGTTTTGCAGGTCGGCGGCTGTGAATCGCAGGATGTGGTACCCGGCGTTGATCAGAAGGTTCTGTCGCCGGTTATCTTCGATGAGGCGGTCCCGATGGTTTCCGCCGTCGTACTCGAGAACAAGTCGCGCCTGCGGGTAATAGAGGTCCGCGCGTGCCACGAACTGCGATGCATCGTCGCGAAGGTTTGTCTGCACCTCGGGTTGCGGCAGACCAGCCTGGATCAACAACCATCGGAGGCGAGTCTCCATGGGCGATTCGGCTGGCGCGGCCAACTTGGCGAGCTCGACGAGGCTCGCCATCCCAGGCTTACCCTTCGCCGCTTCAGCGCGACAAACCAGCGCTGCGTGGTCGGCGCCGCCGATGCGCACCGCCATGTCGATCGCGACCAAAGCGTCGACCGCCGGCCCTCGCAGACATAGGCGGGCAAGAGCCAGGTGCAGAGCCTCAGCACGAAGTCCCCGAATCGATAGCAAATCGAGCCGATGAACATCGCAATGGTGAACGAGCAATCCCGGACGGGTGCGCACGCCGATGAATCCGGGCACGACCACCTCAACCGGATCCGTCGGGGCCAGGTCCAGGCCATACAGCCAGGCGGCGGTTGCCCCGGCGAACACAGCGTCTGCCGGAAGAGCGCGACTCCAGGCCGCGAGCGTTGCCCAGGGATCGGCCTCGAGCCCCGCCCATTGGTACAACCCCGCGCCGATCCGCCGCCAGCTACGACCGCTCAGGCTGCGCATTGACAGTCCGGCTTGCCGCGCCTCGTTCAGGGTGAAAGGCCTGCGCTTGAGCTCCGGCGGAATGCGTGGTCGTCTCCCCACACCTGGCAGGATGCGAGTGCCGCGTGCGTCACGACTACCCAGCCCGTTAAGCGCCTCGATTCGCTGCGTCTTGTGCAAATCCCACCTTTGGCGCACCAAGTAGGGAGACTCTTGCGCAAAACAATCCGAATCCGGACTTATCCCTCCAGGCGATATCCCACCCCGGGTTCATTGACGATGTAGCGCGGATTTGCCGGGTCGTCCCCGAGCTTCTTGCGGATCTGGGCGACGACGTAGCGGGTGTTGTACTTGTCCCCGACCGCGTATTCGCCCCACACCTGGCGGAGCAGTGTCGTGTGGCTCACCGGCTTGCCGGCGTGGAGCGCGAGGTAGCGGAGCAGCTCGTACTCCGTCGGCGTCAGGTGCACCGCGCGGCCATTCACCGAGACATGCCTGCGGGCCAGGTCGATCTCGAGGTCGCCGGAGCGAATCACCGGCTCGCCTGAGGTCACATCGGCCTGGCGGCGCAGGACCGCGCGGATCCTTGCCACCAGCTCCTCGGTCCCGAAGGGCTTGACGACGTAGTCGTCGGCGCCGGCGTCGAGCGCTCGCACCTTGTCCTTCTCGCCTGGCATCACGCTCACTACGATCACGGCCGCGCGGGTCATCGGCCTCAGCGCGCGCAGCGTGGCGAAGCCGTCCATCTTCGGAAGCCCGAGGTCGAGCAGGATCACGTCCGGCCGCCATCCGGCGGCCTCGCGCACCGCCTCCTCCCCACTCCCCACCGTGCGTACGTCGAAGTCGTGGTACCGCAGCCCGGTACGCAGAGCCCGCTGCATCTCCACCTCGTCGTCGACGACCAGCACGCGGCCGCCCAAGTGTTAGACCACCACGCGGGCGAGCGGCAGCGTGAACGTGAACCGCGGGCCGCGGCGGCGGTTCTCGGCGCGGATTGTTCCCCCGTGAGCCTCGATGACGCGCTTGGAGATCGCGAGGCCGAGCCCTGTGCCGCGCGTCCTACGCGTCCAGAACGTGTCGAAGACCCTGCCGAGGTCGGCGGGCGGGATGGAAGGCCCGTCGTTCTCCACCCACGCTTCGATGCGGCCGTCGCGCGCCACGGCGCCGATCTCGATGCGCCCATCTCGCGGCGCCCATTCGATGGCGTTCTCCAGCAGGTTCGTGACGACGCGCCCCAGCTGCAGCTCATCGCCCTCGACCGGCGGCAGGTCTTCGGGAATGCGCACCACGACCTCGCGGCCTTCGAGCTGCGTCTTGAGCTGGTGCAGCGACCCGCCGACGAGGTCGGCGAATCCGTGCGGCTCCTTCTCGAGCTCGACGCCCGCCTCGAGACGCGACAGCGCCAGCAGGTCGCCGACCATCCGGTCCAGGCGCGTCGCCTGGTGATCCAGGTCGGTGAGCAGCTCGCGCTGCTCCTCGGCGAGGCCGGCCTGGGGGGTGGCAAGCGCGGTCAACCCCGCGCGCAGCGCCGCGATCGGACTCTTCAGCTCATGCGAGAGGCTCGACAGGATCCCGGTCTTCAGCCGGTCGGAGGCCTCGAGCTCCCGGGCGCGCCCCGCCTGCAGCGCGACCCGCTGCCGGTCGAGCAGAAGGTCGGACAGACCGATCAGGGCGGCGAGCATCCGCAGCGCCCCCGGGTCGCTTCGCGTCGCTCCGAGCGTCACCACGACGACCCCGCTGCGCAGCGGGAGGTAGGCAGTATTGCCTGCCGGGCCAAAGTTCTTCATCGGCACGACCTGGCCGTCCTTGATCGCGATGCCGACCGCATTTCCGTTGTCGAATGACCACTGCGCCTGCTTGATCTCGTCGGCGGTGAGCGGCGAGCCCGCGAGCTGGGTGGCCTGCCCTGAGACGATCGAGACCTCGGCAAAACGATCCACACCCTCGAGCCTGGTCGCGCTCTCGCTCACCATCTCGAGGCCGCCCGCCAACTCGTTGGCGCGGAGCGTCGCGGTCGCCAGCTCGTACAAAGCCCGCGAATCGCGCGCGATCGCCTCTGCCGCCGCCTGAGCCCGGCGCAGCGAAGCGGCCAGCTGGCTCGTCACGAGTGCGATCGCGAGCAGGACGACCAGCTCCAGCAGCTCGGCGGGACCGCGGACGGTCAGCGTTCCGACCGGCGGCACGAAGTAGAAGTCGTAGAGGAGAAACGCAGCGATGCTCCCGGCGACGGCGGGGCCCCGACCCCACCGCGCTCCCAGCCACAAGACCAGCAGCACGTAGAGGGCGGACAGGCCGGGGACCGAGGCAAGCGAGGTGATGACGCCGATCGCCGCCGTGACGCCGATCGCGCCCCCGATGGCGACCGCGTAAGGCGCAAGGAGGCGCGCCGCGGCCGGGCGGGTCGCAGCTCGGGGCAGGCGACCTTCTGGTCGCCGGTCCGGGCGCTGAGGCGAAGGAAGGGGTGGCACTAGGAGGAGCGCATTAGATAATGCGCGACTCCGACGGGCCGGGCCCCCAGACGCACGCATCGGCGTCCGGAGCCCCGAGATGCGGCTTGGACGGTCGCGGCGCGCCTCCACCCCGGCGCATGACGGTCATCTTGGTTTCCTGTTGACTCTACGAGCCGGCGTCACGCGGCTCTGGCAATCTCGAGCTCCCTGGCCCGGTTGGCGTAGCCGGGATGCGAAGGGTGGCCGACGCGGTACCAGGCCAGCGTCTCGGCCAGCGCGTCCTCGAGCGCGGAGGGCTCGAACCCAAGCTCGCGCCGGGCCCGATCGATCACGTAGCCCGCGTGGCGACTCGGATCGGGCCCGTATGGGCTTGCCCCTTCGGGCAGATCCGCGAACGGCATGGGATGCAGCCGGGCGGGCTTGTCGAGCGCCCGCGCGATGCCCTCGATCAGCGCCCGCAGGCTGACGTTCTCCAAAGCCGCGTTGTACGCCTTGTGGACGGCATCTTTGCGGAGGTCGCAAGCGAGCGCACAGACGAACCCGATGTCCCTGACCCAGGCCAGGTTCGCCTGCCACTCGTAGGTCTCGACCGGGACGAGCAGCGGCCCTCCGTCGGCGACCCGCTGGATGTAGGCCGCGATTCGCAACGTGTGGTCGGCCGGGCCGAACACCGCCGGCGGTCGCACGACGGTCCATGGAAAGTCCTCGAGGCGCGTCAGCACGCTCTCGCACCATCGCTTGCCCTCGCGGTAATCCAGGGCGGCGGGCGGATCGCCGGTCAGCGGCTTGAAATCCTCCTCGCGGGCGGGTTTGCCGAAGAGGTCGGGGTACACCCCAGTCGAGACGAAGACGTAGCGCTCACCCTTGAAATGCCGCGAGACTGCCTCGACCTCGCCCGGCTGATAGCAGGCCAGGTCCAGGAGCACGTCGGGCTGCGTCTGGGCCAGCGCGCGCGCGAGCTGCTCCTGGTCGGTGCGGTCGAAGGCCACGTAGCTGGTGAAGACCCCGTAGGGACGCTCCTTGCGGCCGGCGGCGATCGTCTCCACGCCACGCCGCATGAGCTCCTTGCAGGCGGCGACGCCGATGAAGCCGGCGCCACCCAGGACCAACGCTCGCGTCAAATCAGTCGATGTCGCGCGTGACGAAGTCGACGTCGACGCCTTCGATCTCGCGCAGGCGCTCGGCAAGCTCGCCCGCGAGTACGACGGACCTGTGCTGGCCGCCGGTGCATCCGAACGCGAGCACGAGGTGCATGCGACCCTTGGAGCGGTACAACGGAAGCAGGTCGCGCACGATGCGCTGCACGTCGTCGAGCAGGCGGCCGGCCGACGGCTGCTTCATGACGTAGTCGACAACCGCGGCGTCGCGGCCGGAAAGGTGCTTTAGCTCGGGCACCCAGTAAGGGTTGTCGAGGAAGCGCGCGTCGATCAGCAGGGCGGCATCCGAGGGGGCGCCGTTCTTGTAGGCGAACGCCAGGCACGTGATGAGCGGACGCTCGCGGCTGCGCAGGTGGCGGGCCAGCTCGTCGCGCTGGCCGGCGTCGATCCGGTGATGCGCCCGTTCGAATGAGCCGCTCTCGTGGCCGTCGCTCTCGCCGTCGTGAACAAGCACGTACTTGATCGCGCGCCGGTCGGCTTCGCGGAGCATCTCGGCGCCTCCGTCGCTGACACCCAGCACGAAGTCACCATCGCCGAGACCATCCAGCTCCGTGATGCGGCGGAAGCCGGCCGACTCGAACGCCCCGATCGCGTCCTGCATCCGCTGCTCGTTGGCGGCGCCGACGACGACGAGAGTCACGGACGGAGACCTCGACGAGCGATTCGGCGACGAGGTGGCCCAGATGCTAGGCGCGGCCGAGCACCGGAGCGAGCGCATCGGTGATGCGTGAGCGAGGAGCGGAGGCCGCAACGACGCAGCTGGGCCGCATTCGGCGTCGAAGCGCCGGCGAGGGGCTCCGGCCGCGACTCGCAAGTCACAGCGTTTCCTTGAGACGCATCGCCAGGCGTTCCGGGATGCCGAGCTTCACGATCTCGTCGACCGGCGCCTCGCGTATGGCCTGCACCGAACCGAAGTGTCGCAGCAGCGCACGCTTGCGGGCGGGCCCGATGCCCTCGACCGAGTCGAGCGGCGAGGTCAGCGCCTTGCGCGCGCGCACCTTGCGGTGATGCGTGATCGCGAAGCGGTGCGCCTCGTCGCGGATCCTCTGGACGAGGAACATGCCCGGCGAGTTCCTCTCCTGCACGATCGGCTCGACGCGGCCCGGCGCGAAGATCTCCTCGCGCTCCTTGGCCAGCGCGAAGGTCGGGATGTCCGCGTATCCAGCCGACTCCAGCACCTCGAGGGCGGCGCTCAGCTGGCCCTTGCCCCCGTCGATGAGGATCAGGTCGGGCCGGCTCGTGAACGACCTGTCGCCGACGACGTCCGCCTCCTCGCGGCGCTGCGCCTGCTCCAGCCTCTCGAGCCTCCGCCGCAGGACCTCCTGCAGCATCGCGAAGTCGTTGGGGCCTGGCACGTACTTGATCCGGAAGTGCCGGTAGTGCTCGTTGCGCGGGCGCCCGTCCTCGAACACGACCATCGCGCCGACAGCGGAGTCGCCCTGGATGTTGGAGATGTCGTAGCACTCGATGCGCTGGGGCGGGCTCTCGAGGTCGAGCGCCTCGGCCAGCGCGGCGAGCATCGGCTCGGTACGACTGCGGTCGTAGTCGGCCTGGATGCGCATCTGCTCGAGCTCCTGCTTGGCTGTCTCCTCGAGCTGGATCACGAGCGCGCGCTTGCGGCCGCGCTGCGGGACCTCGATGGTCACCGGCCGGCCGCGCTTCTGGCTGAGCCAGCCGGTGATCAGCTCGGGCTCGTCGACCGGCCCGGGAAGGACTACGTCGCGAGGCACGTGGGTCGCGCTCGAGTAGTACTGCAGCATGAAGCCACGCAGCAGCTCCGGCTCGCTCGCGTCCGCCGCCCCGTCCAGCGCGTGGCCGTCGTGCCCGACCATCTTGCCCTGCCTGACATAGGCCACCTCGACATACACGTCGCTGCCGCTGCGCGCGTACGCGACGATGTCCTGGTCGTCGCGACCCCGGGTCAGGACCTTCTGCCGGTCGGCGATGCGCTCGATCGACTGGAGCTGGTCGCGGTAGCGCGCCGCGTTCTCAAAATCAAGCCTGGTGGCCGCGTCCTCCATCCGCTGCCTCAGCTCGCGGACGAGGATGTCGGAGCGACCCTCCATGAACAGCGCGACCTCGTTGATCCGCGCCTTGTAATCGTCTGAGCCGATCCGTCTCTCGCACGGGCCCGGGCAGCGCTTGATGTGGAAGTCGAGACAGACCTTGCCCTGCTTGAAGATCTCGTCGGAGCACGTGCGGAACGGCAGCAGCTGGCGGATCGACTTCACGGTCGAACGGAGCGACTGCGCCGACGTGTACGGGCCGAAGTAGAGCGCGCCGTCGTTCTGCACCCGGCGCGAGTAGTGCACGCGCGGAAACTCCTCGGTCACCGGCAGCTTGAGGTAAAGGTAGTTCTTGTCGTCCTTCAGCCTGATGTTGAATCGCGGCCGGTAGTTCTTGATGAGGTTGTTCTCTAGGACGAGCGCCTCCACCTCGTTCGCGGTTGTGACGAACTCGAAGTCGTTCGCCTTGCGGATCAGCTCGGCCACGCGCGCCGTCTGCGCGTAGCCGGGCGTGAAGTACGAGCGCAGTCGGTCGCGCAGGCGCAGCGCCTTGCCTACATAGATCACCTGGCTCTTGTGGTCGCGGAACATGTAGACGCCAGGGCTCTCGGGAACGGCCTTGAGCCGCCGCTTGATCGTTTCTTCGAGAGTCACAGCCATGTCTGTGGCCGATTTTAGGAATCCGTAGACTCGATGCCGTGAGTCAGCTACCTCCCGCCTCCGCCGGGGGCGCGCCGATGGTCCAGAGCCGGCGCGGCCAGCAAAACACCCTGGCCATCGTCAGCCTCGTCTCGGCGGGGCTCTCGATCTTCGGCCATATACCCCTGCCGGGCGTGGGCGGCGGGACCCTGGCCCTGGTCGCGATCATCACCGGGGTGATGGCGCGAGGTCAGATCGCGCGGAATGGAGAGCGAGGCATGTGGATGGCCAACGTCGGGCTGATCCTTGGCATCCTGCATTTCGCCCTGCTCATGCTGTTCATCCTCGTCGTGCTCTTCGCGATCTTCGTGCTGGGGATCGTG
Organism: Candidatus Sulfotelmatobacter sp.; assembly: GCA_035602465.1. Taxonomy (GTDB): domain Bacteria; phylum Chloroflexota; class Dormibacteria; order Dormibacterales; family Dormibacteraceae; genus 40CM-4-65-16. The sequence continues at coordinate 27,785 of DATNMQ010000166.1, forward strand.
ATGTTCGGACATTCACGCTAGACGGGCCAGGCTATAGGATGGGCCGCGATGTCTGATCCATCGGGCCCGACACCGCCGCCGCCACCCCCGCCGTCCCAGCCGCCGCCCCCACCTGCCGGGCCCCCGGGATACCAGCCACCCCCCGGTCCGACCGGGTATCAACCGCCTCCGGGTCCGATGGCGCAAGGGCAGCCGTACTTCTCTCCTGGCTCACCGGGCTACATGCCGCCGGGGATCGGCCCTGCGGCTGCTGGAGCAGGCATCCTCTACCAGTTCACAGGCCACGCGCTGTGGTCGATCGGCTGCGGCCTCGTGTCGATCGTCGTGCCGTTCGTCTCTAACTTCTACTTCCCAATCCTCCCGATCATCGGCTTCTTCTACGGGATCCAGGCGATCCGCCGCGGCCGTGTGATCGGGGGCGCCATCGGTCTGGTGCTTTGCGCTGTTGGAGGCGTGGTCGCCTATGTGGCAAGCCCTCTAGGACCGCACTAAGCCCGGCCGATCCGCCGGTCAGGCGGTCTCATCTCCCTGTTTGCCTCGGGACTGCTTAACCGCTAGACCGCCCTCGCCCGGTATCACCAAGATCGGGAAGACCGCGGCGAGAACGGACAGGGCCACCGCCACCCACAGCGCCCCTTCGAGCGACCACGCGATCAGGGGTCCCGCCAGCGCCGAGCCGATCGGCGACCCGATCGTGTTGAGCGACATCGATACGGCGAAGACGCGGCCGAACCTGGCCGGGTCTGTCCTCCGCTGGCGAAGCGTGAACAGGGCGATGTCGAACGGACCGTTGAAGAAACCGATCGCCGCCATGGCGATCGCGACAACGCCGATCGTCGGCGCGAGCGGGATCGCCGCCATCCCCGCGGCGACGAGCAGGATCGAAACGACCATGAGCTGCCTCTCACGCCCGGCGGTTCGCATGCGTCCGGTGATGAGTGCCGACACCACTCCCGCGGCGCCCATCAGCCCCCACAGGTAGCCGACCGTCGCGGCGCCTTGGTGCAGCTGTCCCAGCACCAGGACCGGCACCGTGATGACCATGCAGCCCCAGCCGACGCTCCACATGCTCAGCGTCAGCGCTATGCCGCCGATCGTTCGATCGCGGACGACATAGAGCAGCCCTCGCCATGCGTCCGCGAGCACGTGGCTGTCCGCATGTCTCGACCCCGGGTCGCGAACGCTCAGCATCGCGATGCCTGCGGCGGCGAAAAGCGCCGCGGCGGCGACGAGCGCCCATTCGCCGCCGGCCAGGGCCACCAACACGCCCGCGAGCGGAGCACCTATGAGGTGCGAGAGGACGTGGCTGCTGCTGTCAAAAGCATTCGCGCGCTCCCAGAGATGACTTGGTACGAGGATCGGAAAGAGAGATCGCGCCCCGGCGGCGCTCAGCGGTCCAGTCAGCGATGCGACGCCGCAGATCGCAAGCAGCACCGGCGCGGACAGCGCGTGGCGAGCGGACAGGCCCGCGATGAGGATGAGCGTGGCCGCGGCGATCAGGTAGTCGAGCGTCACCAGCCGGGCGCGGCCATAACGGTCGAGCAGCGCGCCCGCGATCGGGGACAGAAGGAGTCCCGGCAATAGGAGCAGGGAGGTCGCGGCGCCCGCCAGCTGCGGCGACTGGTAACGCGACAGGACGAACAGCACCAGCGCGACGGACAACATCTGGCCGCTGATCCGGCCGAGCAGAAGGCTTACAACGAGTCGCGGAAAGCCCTGGACACGAAGAAGCGCGCCGTAGCCGAGGTCCCTTTCGGTTTGGGCTGTGGTTCTCAGCCGACAGCGACTCGCGGCCGGCGCGACCGGCCCGCGCCGTTGGAAGATGCGGTGCTCTTCCTCGCCCTGGCTAGGGGCTCGCGCAAGTACTCGCCCGTCGCCGACTTGCGGTTCGCCGCGAGCTGCTCCGGCGTGCCTTCCGCGATGACGTAGCCGCCCTTGTCGCCGCCCTCCGGCCCGAGATCGATCAACCAGTCGGCGGTCTTGAGCACGTCGAGGTTGTGCTCGATCACGACGACAGTGTTCCCGTGCTCGACCAGGCGGTGCAGCACAGCCAGCAGCCGTTCCACGTCGACGTAGTGCAGACCGGTCGTCGGCTCGTCGAGCAGGTACAGGGTTCGTCCCGTATCGCGACGCGAGAGCTCCGAGGACAGCTTGACGCGCTGCGCCTCTCCGCCCGAGAGCTGGGTCGCCGGCTGGCCGAGCCGGATGTAGCCCAGGCCGACGTCGTGCAGCGTCCGCAGCTTGGTTTTGATCGGCGGCACGTTCTCGAAGACGTCCAGCGCCTCGTCGACGGTCATCTCGAGGACCTCGGAGATCGAGTGGCCGCGGAACTTGACCTCCTGCACCTCGCGCGAATAGCGAGTCCCGTGGCAAACATCGCACGGCACGTACACGTCGGGCAGGAACTGCATCTCGATCTGGATGATCCCGTCGCCCTGGCACGCCTCGCACCGCCCGCCCTTCACGTTGAAGCTGAACCGGCCCGGCTTGTAGCCGCGCATCTTCGCCTCCGGCAGGCTCGCGAAAAGGTCGCGAATGTGCGTGAACATTCCCGTGTAGGTCGCCGGGTTGCTGCGCGGCGTGCGCCCGATCGGGGACTGGTCGATGTCGATCGCCTTGTCCAGGTGCTCCAGGCCCTCGACAGCGGTGTGCGGCCCGGGTCGTTCCTTGGCGCGGTAGAAGAACTGCGCGACCTTGCGGCTCAGGATGTCCGTGATGAGCGACGACTTGCCAGAGCCGCTCACGCCGGAGATCGCGACGAAGCACCCGAGCGGGATCGCTACGTCGATGTCCTTGAGATTGTTCGCCCGCGCGCCGCGAATCACGAGCTTCTTGCCGCTGCCCTTCCGGCGCTCCGCCGGCACGGCGATCATCCGGTCGCCCCGGAGGAATGCGGCGGTGATCGAGTTCGGGTCGCGCAGCACCTCCTCGACCGGGCCCGCGGCGATGATCTCGCCTCCATGCTCGCCGGCCGCAGGCCCGATGTCGACCATGTAGTCGGCCGACCGGATCGTCTCCTCGTCGTGCTCGACGACGATCAGCGTGTTGCCGAGGTCTCGCAGGCTGAGCAGCGTGTTGATCAGCCGCCGGTTGTCCCGCTGGTGGAGGCCGATCGACGGCTCGTCCAGGATGTAGAGCACGCCCATCAGCTTCGATCCGATCTGGGTCGCTAGCCGGATCCGCTGTGACTCCCCACCGCTCAGCGTGTTCGCCGGCCGCTCGACGGTCAGGTAGTCGAGGCCGACGTCGATCATGAACTGCAGCCGCTCGCGGATCTCCTTCAGGATGCCGCGCGCGATCAGCTGCTCGCGCTCGCTCAGGTCCAGCTTGTCGAAGAACGCGATCGCGTTGTCCACCGACAGCCGCGTGACGTCCGCGATGTTCTGGTCCGCGACCGTCACCGCGAGCGACTCGGGCTTCAGTCTTCGTCCCTTGCACGCGGGGCAGGGCTTGTCCGACATGTACCGCTCGAGCTCGGCCTTCAGATACTCCGACTGCGTCTCGTCGTAGCGCCGCTGCAGGTTGGCGACCACGCCCTCGAACGGCGACTCGTACCAACGCGAGTGCCCGTACTGGTTCTTGTAGCCGAAGCGAATCTTCTTTTCGCCCGTCCCGTTCAGGAGCAGGCCCTGCTGCTGTTTCGTCAGCTTCGACCACGGCTTGTCCATGTCGATGCCGAAGTACTGGCTCACCGACTCGAGCAGCTCGGGATAGAAGAACTGCGACTTGCTCCAGGCCGCGACCGCGCCTTCGCGCAGGGACAATGATGGATCCGGCACGACGAGGTCCGGGTCGACGACCAGCTGCGAGCCGAGGCCCGTGCACACCGGACACGCGCCGTGCGGATTGTTGAACGAGAAGTTGCGTGGCTCGGGCTCGGGCACGCTCGTCCCGTCGTACGGACACGCGAAGGCCTGCGACATCTGGATCTCGTCGAACTTTTGAGGGGGGCCTCCCCCCTTCGCGGCGGCCGAGCGGAGCCCGTCCGCCGCACCCCCCTGACCGTCAACGGGCGCAACGATGACCAGGCCCCCGCCCAATCGCGCAGCGGTTTCGATGGACTCGACCAGCCTCGTCCGCTGCTCCGGACCGATCACGATCCGGTCGACCACCACCTCAACGTCGTGCTTCTTGTTCTTGTCCATCGGGATCTGCTCGCCGATCTCGTACAGGCTTCCGTCCACCCGCACGCGTACGAAGCCCGACTTGCGGACGTCCTCGATCAGCGAGCGATACTCGCCCTTGCGGCCTTTGACGACCGGGCCGAGGACCATGATCCGCGTTCCCTTCGGCAGCTTCTCGACGTGGTCCGCCATCTGGTCAACGGTCTGCCTCCGCACCTCGCGCCCGCAGACCGGGCAGTGCGGGTGGCCGACCCGCGCGTAGAGCAGTCGCAGGTAGTCGTACACCTCGGTGACCGTGCCCACCGTCGAGCGCGGGTTCTTCGACGTGCCCTTCTGGTCGATCGAGATCGCCGGCGACAGCCCTTCAATGATGTCGACGTCCGGCTTCTCCATCTGTCCGAGGAACTGGCGGGCGTAGGAGGAGAGCGACTCGACGTAACGCCGCTGCCCTTCGGCGTAGATCGTGTCGAAGGCGAGCGAGGACTTGCCGGACCCCGAAAGGCCGGTGAAGACGACGAGCTTGTCCCGCGGGATGGTCAGAGTGACGTTCTTGAGGTTGTGCTCTCGCGCCCCGCGGATCGTGATCTGGTCAGTCGGCATTCGGACCTTCGGTTATTCCTTCTCTCGTGTGATTGCAAACGTCCCGCTGGCCGTGGCGACCAGGCGCCCCGCCGCCTCGACGCGGCACTCCGTCACCGCGGTTCGCCGCCCCGCGTGAACGACACCACCCGTCGCGCGCAGCGTCTCCCCGACCTTCGCCGCCGAGATGAAGCTGAGCTTCAGGTCGAAGCTCATCGCGCGCACTACGGCGGGCTTGATGGTGCGCAGCGAGCGACCCATCGCCGAGTCGGCCAGCGCACTGATCATGCCACCGTGGACGAACCCAGCGTGATTTGCCATGTCGGCGGTGGGCGTCATCTCGACCACCGCGCTTCCCTCTCCGGTCTCGACGAGCTCGATCCCGAGCCACTGCCACGCGGGCGACACCACCTCGGTCGGGCTACTCACGACCCTGACCCTCCGGAACCGGCATGCACGTGGACGACGCACGCGCGATCAGCCGGTCGCGGTCGTCGAAGACGTCCGCCTCGCTGAAGAGGAGGGTCTGCCGCATCTCGATCACGCGGCCCACGGCTCGCAGCCGGCCCTCCACCGCCGGACGGACGAAGTTGATCTTGAGCTCGATCGTGGTGTTCCACATCCCGTCTTCCTGAAGGGTGGCGAGGGTCATCCCCATCGCGGCGTCTGCGATCTGGGTGATCACGCCCCCCTGGACCACGCCGCCGCCATGCCGGTGCTGCGGGCCCGCGATCAGCTCGAGCACGACGCGGCCGGGCTCCGCCTCGGTGATGCGGGCGCCCAGGGTTTCCATCCAGCCGGCGGGCGGGGCGGCCAGCAGGGCCTTTGCTCGCTCGGCGTTTTGAACGTGTTCTATTTCTCTTGACATTCAGATATCGGCCGAGTAGGCTACGAGTTGAACATGTTCAAGTTCTGAATAAAGCTGGGGTGAACTGAAATGGACCTTCGACTCGCGGACTACTTCATCTACCTTCTGGCCAGCGTGATGCTGACGGTCTGGGTCGGCACTACGCTCTTTCGCAACGGGCGGCCCTTCCTCATCTCCGTCTTCAAAGAGCCTGGGCTGGCCGACTCGGTCAACCGCCTTCTTGTCGTCGGGTTCTACCTGATCAACTTCGGCGCGGCGGCCCTGCTCATCAACGCGGGCGGCGCGCCCAACTCGGTCGCCGACATGATCCAGGAGACCGTGACCCGTCTCGGGGTCGTGCTGCTCGTCCTGGGCGCCATGCACTTCTTCAACCTGCTCGTCTTCCACCTCATCCGCAGGCCGCTGCGCAACAGGGTGCCTGAGGCCATCAACTACAACCCCTACCAGCCGAGCCCGGGAGCCTAGCCGTTGGCGATCGCTCCGCCGAAGACCAGGCGAGGAGAGACCTCGAGGGCGGCCATTCTCGGCGCCGCCCTCGACCTCTTCCAGCAGCGCGGCTACGACGCGACCACGATGCGCGCCATCGCCGACCACGCCGGCGTCTCGCTGGGCAGCTCGTACCACTACTTCCCCTCCAAGGAGCATCTCGTCCTCGAGTTCTACCGGCACACGCACGAGCTGCATGCCGCCGCGATCGCGCCTCTGCTCAGCCGCGAGAAGGACCTGGCTTCGCGCCTGCGCGGGACCATCCGAGCGGTGGTGATCACGTGCGAGCCGTTCCACACGGTGGCCGGATCGATCTTCAGCACCGTGGCCAACCCATCCAGTCCACTGAATCCATTCGGCGCCGCGGCCAAGCCGCTGCGAGATGAGGTCGTCGCGCTCTACGCGGAGGTCGTGCGCGGCTCGGACGCTCGCGTCCCGAACGACATCGCGGAAATGCTGCCGCTGATGCTCTGGCTCTACCAGATGGGGATCCTGTACTTCTGGATCTTCGACCGCTCGCCCGGCCGCCTTCGCACGCTCGAGGTGATCGACGAGACGACCGACCTCATCGTGCGGCTGATCGGCCTGGCGAACGTGCCGATCCTGCGCGGCTCGCGCAAGCGCATCCTCGGCATGATCAAGAACATCGTCGAAGGCGCTTAGGGGCCTCGTCGCGTCTTTCTCCAGTTCCTGACCATCGTCTTCTGCTTGGGCGCGGCTCCGATGGCCATGGCGACCTCGGCGTCGTCCTCCTTCGGGGTGTCCTCGCCTGACAGGCGACGCCGCAGCTTGATGATCTTGTCGCGCACGCGCGCCGCGTCCTCGAACTGCAGTTCCTTCGACAGCCGGCGCATCTCCTTCTCCAGGTCGCGCACGATCGCGAGCAGGTCCTCGCGTGGCACGCCCGCGCCGGCCATGATCTCGATCGCGTCGGCCTGCAGGTCGTTCTCGTTGATCTCCAGGGCGTAGATCGCCTTCTTCACGCTCTCGGGCGTGATGCCGTGCTCGGCGTTGTACGCCGTCTGGCGCGTGCGCCGCCTCTCGGTCTCGTCCAGCGCCTTGCGCATCGAATCGGTGATCGAGTCCGCGTACATCACCACGTGCCCTTCGACGTTTCGCGCCGCGCGCCCGATGATCTGGATGAAGGACCGGAAGGCGCGGAGGTATCCCTCCTTGTCCGCATCGAGGATGCCGATGAACGCGACCTCGGGCAGGTCGAGACCCTCGCGCAGCAGGTTGATCCCGACCACGACGTCGACCTCTCCGCTGCGCAGCGCCGTGAGCACCTCGATCCGCTCCATGGCGTCCAGCTCGGAGTGCAGGTAGCGAACCTTCACGCCATACTCGCGCAAGTAGTCGGCGAGGTCTTCGGCGAATCGCTTGGTCAGCGTGGTCACCAGCGAACGCTGTCCGAGCTCAGCACGTCTCTTCACCTCAGCGAGGAGGTCGTCGATCTGTCCCTCGGTCGGCCGCACCTCGACTGTCGGATCGACAAGGCCGGTGGGGCGGACGACCATCTCGACGGTCCGCTGCGACCGCCGCATCTCGTAGTCGCCGGGCGTCGCAGAGACGTAGATCACGTTCCCCGCGCGCTCCTCCCACTCCTCGAAGCTGAGCGGCCGGTTGTCGAAGGCGCTCGGCAGACGGAACCCGTATTCGACGAGCGCCGCCTTGCGCGCGCGGTCTCCGCCGAGCATCCCGTTGATCTGCGGCACCGCGACGTGCGACTCGTCGACGAAGATCAAAGTGTCGTCGGGCAGGAAGTCCATCAGCGTGTAGGGTGCCTCGCCCGGCTGGCGGCGCGTGAGATGTCGAGAGTAGTTCTCGATCCCCGCGCACGTCCCTGTCTCGCGCAGCATCTCCATGTCGAAGTTCGTCCGCTGGCGCAGGCGCTGCGCCTCGAGCAAGCGCCCATGGTCCTCGAACCATTTGCACCGCTCCTCGAGCTCCGCCTCGATGTCGGTCATCGCAAGCCGCAGCTTGTCCGTGGGCGTCACGTAGTGCGACGCCGGGAAAACCGTGAACTCCTCCTTCGTGCCGAGGATCTCGCCCGTGACGGCGTCGAGCTCCTGGATGCGCTCGACCTCGTCGCCGAAGAACTCCACGCGATAAACCCGCTCCTCGTTGGCGGGGACGAGGTCGACCACGTCGCCCCTCACCCGGAAACGCAAGCGAGCCAGGTCGTAGTCGTTGCGCTCGTACAGCATCTCGGTGAGCTTGCGCAGGAAGACCTCGCGCCGGATCGACTGACCTTTCTCCACATGCAGCGACTCGCCCATGTAGTCCTCGACGGAGCCAATGCCGTAGATGCAGCTCACGCTCGCGACCACCAGCACGTCACGCCGCGTCAGCAGGTCCTGCGTCGTGGAGTGGCGCATGCGGTCGATGTCGTCGTTGCGGCTCGAGTCCTTTTCGATGTAGGTGTCGGTCCGCGCGATGTAGGCCTCGGGCTGGTAGTAGTCGTAGTAGCTCACGAAGTACTCGACCGCGTTGTCGGGCAGCAGGCGGCGAAACTCGGCGCACAGCTGGGCCGCCAGCGTCTTGTTCGGGCTGAGGACCAGGACCGGCCGCTGAAGCTGCTCGACCGCCCATGCCATCACGTTGGTCTTGCCGCTGCCGGTCACGCCGAGGAGGACCTGCTGGCTCAGCCCCGACTGGACGCCTTCGACCAGCCGCGCGATCGCCTCAGGCTGGTCGCCGGCCGGTTTGAAGGGTGCGTCGACACGAAAGGTGTTGGGCATCGGAGAAGCCTAATTCTAAGGCGCACAAACGTTCGGCGACCGTGGCTCACGGTAAGGTCAGGATCATCGCCTCCACGACCGATCCGGCCTTGATGCCCTGGTCGCCGGCGGGGACCCGGATCAGCGCGTGGGCGCCCGCCAGCGACATCAAACGCGAGGATGACTGGGAGCCCGTCGTTTCCGCGACCAGCTCCGCGCCCTCGCGGTGCAGCGTCACCCGCTGGTACTCCGTGCGCTCCACGGTAGGTTTCGCGTCGTAGCCAAGGCGAACCGGAAGCGTCGGCCGGTGGAGCTGCGCGAAGCCCTGCATCTTGCGCAGGGCTGGCCGCACAAAGACCTCGAAGGTCACGAGCGAGGAGACCGGAAATCCAGGAAGGCCGAAGGCGACTTTTCCCGGGGCGTTGAGGGTTGCGAACGTGAACGGCTTCCCCGGCTTCAGCTTCACGCGGCCGACATGCACCGTGCCAAGCGACTCGAGCAGCGGCTTGACAAGGTCGTGCGTCCCCACCGACACGCCGCCAGACGTGACCAGGACGTCGGCCCGTCCGAGGGCGTTTTCGACGAGCCGGCGCAGCGGCTCAGGCTCGTCCGGCGCGATCCCGAGGACCTCCACCTCGGCCCCGGCTTCGCGCAGCGCCGCGAGGAGCGCCCAGCGGTTCGAGTCCGGGATCTGCCCCGGACCGGGCGGCCTCCCCACCTCGACGAGCTCGTCGCCGGTCGACATCAGCGCCACGCGCGGCCGGCGTCGCACGCCCAGCTCCGCGTGGCCGATGGCGGCGGCGAGGCCGATCTCGGCAGGTCCCAGCTGCATGCCGGCGACCAGCACCCGGTCCCCCGCGCCCATGTCGTCGCCAATCTTGTGAAAGTTCGTGCCGGCTTTGAGCCCGGGAGGCACCGTGACCCGGCCGGCGTCCACCCGCACGTCCTCGATCATGACCACCACGTCAGCTCCTTCGGGCACCACGCCGCCGGTCAGGATGCGAGCCGCGGTGCCTGGCTCGAGGCGGCCGAGGTACGGTCGCCCCGCCGCCGACTCACCGAGGACGCCCAGCGTCTTGCCGGCGTCGGCCGCGTGGAGCGCGTAGCCGTCCACGGCGCTCGACGGAAAGGCGGGCAGCGGCGAGGACGCGACGAGGTCGTCGGCCAGCACCCGGCCGTAGCACTCGGCGAGCCGCACCTGCTCGACGCCGAGAGTCGCGGTGTGATCGAGGACCAGCCCGGCGGCCTCATCGGCGTCGATCAGCGGGTAAGCGGAGGCCCTCAATTATTCGTGTCGGAGGGCGTGTGACGGTTCCTGCCGGGCCCCACGCAGGGCGGGCAGGAGGCCGCTGATGATGCTCAAGAACACGGCCAGGATCACGGCCACCATCAGCACGAGGACGTCGATGCGGAACACGTCGAAGCTCGACGCGGTCACCGAAAGCGTGAGCCGGTCGACGGCCGCGTTGCCGAGCCGCCCCAGCCCCACCGCCACGATGGTGCCGATCAACCCGCCGGCGAGGCCGATACCCGCGGCTTCCGCGAGGAAGAGAAGCAGCACGTCACGCGACCTCGCGCCCAGCGCCTTGAGCACGCCGATCTCCTTCGTTCGTTCGAGGACCGCGGTGTACATGGTGTTCGCGATGCCGAGACACGCGAGCAGCAGCGCAACGATGGCGAGCCCGAGGAGCGCCACCTTCAACTTGCCCAGCAGGTCCTCGAAGTTGCGGAACTGGTCGCCAAATGTCTGCGATTGAAAGCCCAGCGCGGTCACGCGCTGCTGCAGACCCTCGACCGACAGGCCTGAGTCGGCGAGCAGCGTGATGCTCGTGTACTCGCCCACCTTCCACTTGTTCGCCTGGGCGAGATTCGTCCAGTAGTTGCGCATGGTGGCGTTGGGCGCCAGGCCGCCGGGCGCGCCGGCCGGCATGAAGTTGGTGGACACGATGCCGACCACGAAGAGCTTGAGGTCGACCGGCTTGGTCACCTTGTTGCTCGTGGCAGACGGCACCAGCCCGCCGGCGGTCGCGGTAAACGTGACCTCTGTGCCGACCGCCGCAGCGGGCGATCGAAAGCCGAGAGCCGTGGCTTCGGTGTCCGTCAACAGCACCTCGGGCGCAGAGTCCGAGCTCGGCAGCCGGCCCGCGGTTAGGGTGGGCACGGCGCTCGACGAGCCCCTCATCGGAAGCGAGACCAGCTGGCCCGCCGAAGTGGCCCCAGGAGCGCTGCCCGAGAGGGCCGACCCGCTCGCTCCAAACGTGCCGCTGAGGCCGATCTGCCCCCATGAAGCTCGAACGTGCGGCAGGCGCGCGAGCGTCGCGAGGGTGGGGCTGTCGAAGCCTGTGGTGGCCGCGGCCGAGACCGGGTAGACAGCCACCTGGTGGATCTGGCTGGTCGCGAGGGCCGGAGCGTCGAGCGCCTGCTGGAGGCCGGCGGCGAGCGCGACGATCAGGCTCAGGGCCGCGATGCCGATCGCCACCCCGGTCGTCGTCAGCACGGTACGGAGCGGCCGCCTGCCGGCGCTGCCGAGACCGACCCTGAGCGTGTCCTTCCAGTGCATGCGCGGAGCCGGGTCGACGGGCTCCTGGCTGCGGACGGTCGGCTTTCCGGCCTCGGCCTCGACAGCCCGTCCGTCGATCATGCGGACGACCCGGCTGGCGTGGCGGGCCACCTCGGGGTCGTGGGTGACGAGAACCACCGTGGCGCCACGGCGGTTGAGCTCGCCCAGCAGGTTGAGGACGCTTTCTCCCGCCGTGGAGTCCAGGCTGCCGGTGGGCTCGTCGGCCAAGATCAGGCCGGGCCGGTTAGCGAGCGCGCGGGCGACGGCGACCTTCTGCTGCTCCCCGCCCGAGAGCCGGCTGGCTCGCTGCCCAGCGCGATTCTCAAGGCCGACCATCGCCAACAGGTGACGGGCGCGCTTGCGCCGCTCCTCGACCTCGATGCCGGCCAGCGTGAGCGGCAGCGCGACGTTGTCCTCGACCGTCATCGACGAGATCAGGTTGAAGGTCTGGAAGATCGTGCTGACTCGCTGGAGGCGGTAGTCGGCCAGGTCGCGGTCGGGCAGCTCGCCAAGCGGGAGGCCCGCGCCGTAGACGTGGCCGGCGGTCGGGCGGTCCAGGCCGCCCATGAGGGACAGGAGCGTGCTCTTGCCACAGCCCGACGGGCCGACGATGGCGACGTACTCGCACGGCCCCACGTCGAGCGTCACGTTGTGCAGGGCGGTGACGTGCATCTCGTTGCGCCCGCCGAACTCGCGGGACACCGCGTCCAGTCGGAGTCCGACGGCCTGGCCCAGCAGGTCGCGGAACTCGTCATGCACCGGGGCGGCATGGGCAGGCTCGGGATCGGGGGCGGGCTCGGCGGCGGGCTCGGGCGATTCGACGACTGCTACGGCGACCGCGTTGCTCTCGGCGGTGAGGTCTGCTCCGGACTCGGCGCTGGTGCCCCCGTTCTGCGCGGCGAGCTCTGCTCCGGCCTCGGCGCCTTTGTCTCCGTTCTGCTCGACGAGCGCCTCCCGAGCATCGCGGCGCGCGCGCCTGCGGCGGCGTTTGGAGCCGCCGGCGTCGCCCGGTTCGGTCACGGCAGTAGCCAATCCCAGCCTTCCCTTTTTCCGCAGTCTAAGTGCTGGTTTAACGGTTATAGACCGGGTTTGGCTACTTGCTGCTCGAGCCAGTTCAGATACGTGGAGGAGCCTCCCTCGATCGGGAGCTGGATGATCTCCGGGTTCTCGTAGCTGTGCTTCGAGCGGACGAAGTCAAGCACCGCCTCGGCGCGGGACTCCAACGTCTTGATCAGGAGCAGCGACTCGTGCGCGCGCTGCAGCTGGTCGTCCCAGTAATAAAAAGATGCCACCGCGGGCACGACCGAGCAGTACGCCGCCAGGTGCTCCACGACCAGCCCTTCGCCGAGCCGCTCCGCGTCGTCGCGGCCACGCGTGGTGACCAGAATCAAGACCGCCTTCTCCCCCATCAGTCAGTGCCTAATTCTGGGGTTTTCGCGGACGGTCCAGCCAGACGGTGCCGGCGAGAAGACCGATCGCGCCCAGGACCAGACCTCCGACGACGTCGGATTCCCAGTGGACGTCGAGGTACAGGCGGTCGAATGCCAGCAGGACGATCACGACCGTCGCCCCGACCACCGCGAGCGTTCTAACCGCCGGCGAAGGCGACAGGCGCCGGATGACGAAGGCGAGCAGGCCGTAGACGATCACCGCACGCAGCATGTGGCCGCTAGGAAAGCTGTTCCCCAGCCCCTGCCCTGACTCCAGAAAGGTCGTGATGCTCGGTCCGTCCGCCTCCCCCAGCGACCGCGGCGGACCCGGGTGGTAGAAGTTGAGCTTGTAGTAGAGCTCCAAGGCCTGGGCGGCGAGAAAGACCACGAAGACAAGCGCGTCGGAGCCGAAACCGGCGCGCCACAGATAAAAGGTGAGGCCGGCCATCACGATCGTCGTCACCTCGAGGCCGCCGAGCTCTGCGATGAGCTGGAAGACAACATGTAGCGAGGGCTGCCACGCGCTGTGCATGGCCTGCGCGACTTGCGTGTCGAGGCCGGTGAATGCGCGGGCCGTGATGGAGATGGTCAGGCCGACGTAGACGACGCACATGACGCCGATGGCGAGGAGCCGAGGGATTAGCGGCACGGGCGGAGACCTCGACGAGAGATGCGGTGTCGAGGTGGCTGAGATGCTAGGCGCGATCGAGCATCGCAGCGAACGCATCGGTTGATGCGTGAGCGAGAAGCGCAGATCGCAACGACACAGATCCGCCGCATCGGCGCCGCAGATCCGGCGAGGGGCTCCGCCCGGGCCGCTATCGCTGGCAACGGGTGCAGAAAACTGTGGTGCGGCCCGCGATGCGCATCGAGCGAAGCGGCCGTCCGCATGTCATGCAGGGCTCGCCCGCGCGCCCGTACACGAGCAGCTGCTCCTGCTGCCCGCCCATCTCGCCCCACGCGTCGCGGTATGTGTCGACGGAGCTTCCGCGATTCTTGATCGCCGTCTGGAGCGATTCGCGCAGCGAGTCCTGAAGCCGTCGCGCGGATTTCCGACTGAGGCTGCCGGCGAGGCGGTCCGGCCGCAGGCGCGCCCGGTGAAGCGATTCGTCCGCGTAGATGTTGCCGACGCCGGCGATCGCGCCCTGGTCGAGCAGAACCGCCTTCAGCGTGGTGCGGCGTTTCCGCATGCGCCGGTAGAAGTCTTCGGCGGCGAACTGGGGATCGATGGGTTCGGGACCGAGCAATGGCATCTTCTTCGATGAGATCAACGCCTGCTCGGTCCCAAGTAGCAGACGCCCGAAACGGCGAGGGTCGCGGTATCTGAGCTGGCGCCCGTCGTCGAGGAAGAAGACCGCGTGCGTGTGATTGGCGAGCGGGGTCACCTCGTCGACGAGGCGCAGCTGCCCCGTCATGCCCAGGTGCACGACGAGCAGCAGGTCCTCGCCCAGGTGGATGAGAATGTACTTGCCCCGGCGGCCCACCGACTCGATGAGCATCCCCACCACACCGTCGACGAAGACCTCGGGCTCGGGGTGCCGGACGATCGTCGGAAACGCGAGCTCGCAGCGGATGATCGTGCGTCCGACGAGGTGAGGTCGCAGGTCCGCGACGATCGTCTCGACCTCGGGAAGCTCAGGCATCGTCGTTTACGCGCGGACGACCGCGAGCTTCTGCATGTCGGCCCAGTTCGGCCCGACCTTCATCTCGACCTCGATCCCGGTCTCGAGCTCATAGGCGCCCGTCATGATGCGCGGCACCTTTTCGGCGAACTGGTCGACCTCGGAGCGCGGCACCTCGAAGAGCAGCTCGTCGTGGACCTGCAGCAGCATGCGGCCCTCGATTTCGTCGGCCTCGATCTCGCGATGAAGGCGAACCATCGCGATCTTGATGATGTCCGCGGCCAGCGACTGCATCGGGAAGTTGATCGCCATCCTCTCGGCCGCGCCGCGCAGCTGAAAGTTCGGCGAACGCAGGTCGGGAATCGAGCGGCGGCGCCCGGTCGCGCTGACGACGACGCCTTCCTCGCGCGCCTTGCGCCGCACCTCGTCGAGGTACTCCTTCAAGCGTGAATACGTCGCCCAGTACTGGCCGAGAAACTCCCGCGCGACGTCGCCGGTGATGCCGAGCTGCTGCGACAGGCCGTACTCGCCCTGCCCGTAAATCGATCCGAAGTTGGCGACTTTCGCGAGACGGCGCTGGTTGGGGTCGACCTGCTCGATCGGGACCTTGAACACCGCCGCCGCGGTCGCTGTGTGGATGTCCTGGCCGGCGGCGAACGCGCCCAGCAGCATCGGGTCGCCGCTCAGGTGCGCCGCGATGCGGAGCTCGATCTGTGCGTAGTCCGCCGACACCATGACGTGGTCCGGCCTTCCGGCCTTGAACGCGCGCCTGATGCGCTGGCCGAGCTCGGTGCGGATCGGGATGTTCATCAGGTTGGGGTTGGACGAAGCGAGCCGCCCCGTCGCCGTGCTCGCCTGGCCGAACGACGTGTGCACCCGGCCGGTCATCGGATCGACCAGCTGCGGCAGCGCGTCGACGTAGGTCGACTTGAGCTTCGACAGCTGCCGGTGCTCGAGGATCAGACCGATGATGGGGTGCTTCTCGCGCAGCGCCTCGAGAGTGTCGGCGTCGGTCGAGTAGCCGGTCTTCGTGCGCTTGCCGACAGGCAGCCGGAGGTCCTCGAACAGCACCTTCGCCAATTGCTGCGGCGCGTTGAGGTTGAACTTCTGACCCGCGACCTGCTCGACCTCGGACTCGATCGCCGCGAGCTGCTCGCCCAGCTCGTCCTGCATGTCCTTGAGGTACGGCACGTCGATCGCCACGCCGTCCGACTCCATGTCGGCGAGCACTCCCGCGAGGGGGAGCTCGATCTCGTGAAAGAGATAGTCGACCCCGAGCTTGCGCATCTCCGCCTCGAGTCGCGGCCGCAGATTGAGGATCGCCTCCGCGCGTCGCGCGGCGAACTCCGCCGCCTCGTTCTCGGCGACTGCCGACGGTTTACGCGCGGCACGGCCGGTGCCGAGCAGCTGCTCCGCGCTGACGAGCTCGACGGCCAGGAACTCGCGCGCCAGGTCCTCGAGGCGCGGGTCGCGGGATCCGGCGCCGAGCAGGTATGCGGCGAGGAAGGTGCTGAACGACCACTCGCGCTTGCCGCCGCCGAGCGAGCGCAGCGCGAGCTCCGTTTCCTTCGCGTCGTGCCCGGAGATCGGGCGCCCGGACAGCGTGCTGGCGACGGCGTCCATCGCCTCGGGCTTCGCGGCATAGAAGGTGTTGCCGCCCATCGAGACGCCGAGGCCGAGGATCCGAGAGCCGCGGCCCGCGCCCTCCGCAAAGGCGAACACGCCGACGTCCCCCGAGCCGACGAGAAGCGCCGCGGCCTCGGTTGGATCCTCGACGAGCTTCAGCCCCGCCGCTTGCGGAGCAGGCTCGAGCGCCAGGGTGGGCTGCACCGGCACCTGGTCCGGTGGCGGGAAGCGGGTCAGCAGCTGTCGGAACTCGAGGTGGTCGAAGACGCGCCGCGCCTTGTCGTAGTCGTAGCGCGTCCAGCGCGCTTTCTCCAACTCGAGCTCGACCGGCACGTCGCGGACGATGGTCACCATCCTCTTGCCAAGCCGGACCTGGTCGGCATTCGCCTTGAGCGACGTCTTCAGCCGGCCCTCGGGCAGCTCGTCGACACGCTCCAGCAGCGCCTCGACGCTCACGTAATCCTGCACCAGCTTCGCCGCGGTCTTGTCGCCGACGCCCGGCACACCCGGGATGTTGTCCGACGTGTCACCGCGCAGCGCCTTGAAGTCGACCAGCTGCGGCGGCTCGAAGCCGTACCGCTGCCGCACCTGGTCGGGCCCGTAAACGAACGTGTCGGTGATGCCGCGGCGCGGCACGAGCGCCTCCACCGATTCGGTCACCAGCTGCAGGCAGTCGAGGTCGCCGGAAACGATCGTGACCGCGTGCCCCCGCTCCTCCGCAATCCGCGCCAGTGTTCCGATCACGTCGTCCGCCTCGAAACCCTCGACGCCGAAGATCGGGATCGAGAAGGCCCCGAGCACCTCGCGCACCATCTCCATCTGAGGCCGGAGGTCCTCCGGCATCGCGCGGCGCCCTGCCTTGTACTGCTCGTACTCCTTGGAACGGAACGTGGGTTTGGCAAGATCGAAGGCGGCGATCGCGTACTCGGGCCGGGAGGCCAGCACGATCGCCAGCATCGAGGTGAAGCCGTAGACGGCATTGGTCACCCGGCCGTCGGACGTGCTCATGGGTGGGAGCGCGAAGAACGCCCGGTAGATGAGGCTGTGGGCGTCGATCAGGACAAGCCGCCCGCGTCTCCCCTTCGCCACATTCGGATTTTACGGACGTACGAGGCGACACCTTGATGGGGCCCAGCGCGTTCAAATAGCAGGGACGCGGAGGACCGAAGGGTAATATGGAACCGAGGATGAAGAACCTCATCGAGGTGTCCGTGGACAGCATCCGCATCCACATGCCGACGGCCCAGCACCTGGTGATCCTCAAGGAAAAGGAGGCGGACCGCTACCTCCCGATCTGGATCGGATCCTTCGAGGCTCAGGCCATCGCGACCAAGATCTCCGGCAACTCGCTCGGCCGTCCCCTGACCCACGACCTCATGGCCACGGCCTTCGGCGACCTGGGCATCAGCATCAAGCGGATCGTCGTCACCCGCCTGGCCGACCAGGTCTTCTACGCCCGCCTGTACGTGAAGCAGGACGGCCGCGACCTCGACTTCGACGCCCGGCCGTCTGACGCGATCGCGCTCGCGGTGCGCGTCGAGTGCCCGATCTTCGTTGCTTCCGAGGTGATGGACAGCGCCGGAATCATTCCCGAGGCTGAAGAGATCGGCGACGAGAAGGAGAAGGCGGAAACCGTCGTGGACGAGGAGCGCCTCGCGGTCTTCCGCGATTTCGTGAACAGCCTGGACCTCCCCGAGCTTCCCGACGAGCCGGGCGCCAAGGACGAGCCCGGTGAAAAGGACAGGCCCGGAGGACGCCCCGGGCGGGGCTGACAAGACGCACCTTAACGGCGAGCTCGACCTCGCCATTCGCATCCTGATCGCCCTCGCTCTCGGACTCATCCTCGGGGCAGAGCGAGAGTTCCGCGGCCACCCTGCCGGACTTCGCACGATGGCACTGATCAGCGCGGGATCCTGCATGTTCACCGGTCTTGGTTTGCTGCCCGAATTCGGGACTCGCGTCGACCCGACCCGTATCGCGGCTCAGATCGTGACCGGGGTCGGCTTTCTGGGCGCGGGCAGCATCCTGCGCCAGGGCGAAGAGGTGAGGGGCCTCACCACGGCCGCCTCGATCTGGGTCGCCGCCTCGCTCGGAATGGCTGTTGGATTTGGCTACTACGGCGTCGCGATTTTCGCCACTTTGCTGGTCGTGGTCGTCCTGGTCGCGCTCAAGCCGCTGGAGGATCGAATCTTTCCAATCCGAAGATTTCGCCGGCGCGGCGACCCACGTCCACCCGGAATCCCACCGGAGTGACGGACCGCAAGGTCGCAATCGTCACCGACTCGACCGCGGACCTTCCGTCGCAGCTCGTCAAGTCGCGCGCGATCACCGTGGTGCCGCTGACGCTGAACTTCGAGGGTCGATCGCTGCTGGATGGCGTCGACATACGACCGTCGGAGTTCTATCGCAAGCTTCCGCATGCGACGACGCATCCCACTACGTCGCAGCCATCGGCGGGTCAGTTCGCGGAGGCGTACTCCAGGCTTCTCAACGACTACGCGGAGGTCGTGTCGATCCACATCTCCGAAAAGTTGAGCGGCACCTACGCGTCCGCCGTGCAGGGCGCGGAGATGACTGATTCCAAACGTGTACACGTCGTGGACTCAGAGCTCGTCTCGATGTCGCTGGGGCTCATCACGCTGGCCGCGTCACAGATCGCATCCGAAGGCGACGACGGCGACGCGATCGTCAAGCGGGTGACCGCGATGCGCGAGCACGTGCAGACGTACTTCTCGGTCGCGACACTCGAGTTTCTGCGGCGAGGCGGACGCATTGGCCGCGCGAGCGCGCTCCTGGGCTCCGTGCTGCAGGTGAAGCCGGTGCTCTGCATTCGCGATGGGCTGGTCACACCCCTCGAGCGCGTCCGGACCTTCGACCGCGCGCTCAACCGGATCGTCGAGCTCACTCGCGAGGTCGACCGGGGCAAGGGTCTCTGCGTGATCGTCGGCCACGCGGATGCTGAGGCGGACGCGGAGCGGGTCGCGCGCCAGCTTGACCCCATCGCCGAAACGCTGATGATCCAGCCGCTCGGTCCCGTGGTCGGCGCGCACGCCGGCCCGGGCGTCGTGGGAGTCGGGTGCTACCCGGCCGACCTCCTGCCGCTCGGGATCAAGCTCGCCGCCAGCGCACCGACGAAGGCGTGACGGTCTTGGTGATCCGTCCGTCGACCGCGAGAGCCTGGAGGTGCGCCAGGCCCTCCTGCAGCGCAAGCCGCTTCTCGTAGAAGTTGTCGCGCGGCCCCCACAGGTCGAGCGCGACCTGCCAGCCGCTCTTCTCCTCGCCGACCACGAGCTCCTCGATCTGGTCGAGGCGCCGCACGTGGTGCGCCACCAGCGCTTTGACGCGGCCCGCCACGTCGGTGAACGGCCGGCCGTGAGCGGGAAGCACGCGCTCGGTCTTGTAGGACGCGAGGCGCCTGAGCCCGTCGAGGTACTCGTGCAGCGGATCGGGCGTGCTTTGGGGATGCAGGCCGATGTTCGGCGACAGATCGGGAAGGATGTGGTCGCCGGCGAACAGCAGCGCGGTCGACGATTCGTACAGGCAGATGTGCCCTGGTGAGTGTCCCGGCGTCCACTCCACGCGCAAATGGTGGCCGCCCATCTCGAGCAGCTCCGCGCCGTCGAGCTGCACCGAGGGTTCCGCGGTCTTCACCACCTGGCTCAGCGCGCGCTGCGAGTTGCTCAGCACCTCCGCCTCGTCGGCCGGCACGCCGTTGACCAGCAGATAGGTCCTGACCTGTTCGACGAGATGCTCGAGCTCGACGTAGCGCGGGTGGACGAGGGGAACCTCGAGCCGGTGAATGTAGAGGTCGGCCATGCCCTGGCCCGCAAGCGCGCCCGCGGCGCCGTAATGGTCCGGATGGATGTGAGTGACGACCAGGCGACGCAGCCTCTTCGCGCCTAGCTGCCGCACCGCGCTGTGGATAGCCTCAACAGACTCCTCGGAGTTCATGCCGCAGTCGAGCAGATCCGCCTCCTTCCCGTCGGGAAAAAGGAAGACATTGACCAGGCCGTCTTCGAACGGAATCGGCAGGCGCAGCTCGAAGACGCCGACGGCGACCTCGCTCAGCGCCGATTCGATGGCCATGCGGGAATTCTCCATGAGGGTGTGGCTAACATGAGTAGTGAGCCGTACTCGAACGTACTAAAAACGAAAGCGATTGCCGCATGGAGGAACCGATGTCTGAAGTCCAGATGACCCCCGACCAGATCGTCGAGGCAATGCCGAACTATCTCATCCCCGAGAAGGCAGGCACGACCAAGGCCACCATCCAGTTCGACCTGAGCGGGGACTCGGGCGGCAAGTGGTGGGTGAAGATCCACGACGGAAAGGCCGAATCGGGCAAGGGCGACCCAGGTGAGCCGGCCAACCTGACGCTTTCGGCCGACGCCCACGACTGGGTCAAGATCATGACCGGGCAGACAGACCCGACCGCGGCGTTCATGCAGGGCAAGCTGAAAATCAAAGGCGACATGGGTCTGGCGATCAAGATGCAGTCCCTGTTCCGAAGACCGAGCTAACGCCTAAAAGCTGAACTTCCAGGTATTCAGGCGGGCTGACATCTCCGTCTCGAGGTTCAGCAGCCCCACGTGCAGGTCCATCACGACAACGTGGTGCGGCGTCAGCGCGACGCGCCGTCCGTCCGCCAGCCGCACCGCCTCCGTGGCGTTGCCCCACGCGATCGAATCCGCGGTCGTGACCTTCGCCATGTTGGCGTGGAGCCAGCTCGACAGGTCGGTGGAGCTGCCGCGCTCGTAGGTCGAGATGATCATGTTCGCGAAGTCACCCGCGCACGGGCTGGCGGCGGGACTCGGGGAGCCTGTGGGTTGCGCGGCAGAGGTCGGGCAGGGCCCCTTGACCGGCGGGTCGAATGTGATGTCGAAGGTGAGGTCGAGGCCCGGCGGGGACGGGATCGCCTGGGACCTCTCCAGGTACTTCCAGCTGGCCGGGTAGCAGAACCCCCAACCCGCCTGCTGGTCTTCGAAAGCGTGGTCGCCCTGCGGACAGTTGAGATCCGCCCCGATCTGCGCTACGCTCGGGACCGGGTGCGCGCCCGAGCCGGTTTGGCAGCCGGCGAGCGCCAGCGCGACGGCAATCACGGCAAGCACCTTCGGGGGGAATGCAGTCGGCAGCGGGGAACGCATCGGGCGACTAATTGTGCGGGAGCGGGTAAGCGTGCCGGTGCACGCGTTGTGACTCTCGAAATCCAAACGCCGTCGCGATGGGTAATGAGTTTGGAGGGGGGTTTTTCCAATGGCACCTCGAAAGAAGACGGAAGATGCTCCGGAAGAGAGGCTGGAAGCTGACAGGCGGCGACTCGAGCTTCTGGCCGCCCAGTGCGGCGAGGAAGCCGGTCTGCACCGTCCGCTGAACGAGATCGTCGGTGGCGTGATCACGGGCATTCCGGAAGACACCGACCTGGCCCAGGCGCTCTCCGACCGGGAGACGTCTGACCTCCTGGTCCACCTGCTGGACCAGAACCGGGAGCAGGTCGAGCGCGCGCTCGAGCGGCTGCGCGAAGGGGCGTACGGGATCTGCGAGGGCTGCGGCCGGCGCATTCCAGAGGCCAGGCTGCAGTTCCAGCCCGCGGCGACACGCTGCGTCGAATGCCAGGCTCACTGGGACAGGCTAAACGGGAGAACCGCCTAAAACCTTCGCAAGCAGCCCCCGCGATTTCTTCCCTCTCCCCTCTGGGAAGAGGGCCAGGGTGAGGGGCGCGAAGTCGACCTCTCCGCTAGACCCTTCTGGCGGGCCTCAGGAGTGCCACCACTCCAAGGGCAACCCCGAACACCGCCATCGCCGACCCAATCCAGAACCAGTGGACGTCCCCACTCATGAAACTCCCCGGGATGTAGCCCAGCCCCTGCCCGGCGAACACCGCGCCCGCCAGCAGGACGAGCAGCCCGACGACAGTCAGCCCGATTCTCACGCCGGACATTACTGGGGTTGGTTACCCGCGGGCACCATATCGCTCTGTTCGCCCCTCACCCTGACCCTCTCCCCTGAAGGGGGAGAGGGCACTGCCGACAACGAAGTCACATGCCCCCATAGACCACGGATTTCTCCTCGGTGTACTGCATGAAGGCCTCTACCCCATGCTCTTTGCCGAAGCCTGACTGCTTGGTGCCGCCGAACGGCAGCTCGTCATGAGCGATCACGAGGGCGTTGACCCACGTGTATCCGGCCTCGAGCTCCTGTACGGCGCGATGCGCGGCCGCCATGTTGCTCGTCCAGATCGATGACCCGAGTCCGTACTGCGAGTCGTTGGCCAGGCGCAGGGCCTCGTCCAGGTCCTTCACCTTGCGCACCGGAAGCGCCGGACCGAAGACCTCTTCCTTCCACATGCGCGCGCCGTCCGGCACGTCGGTCAGGATCGTCGGCTCGATGAACCAGCCCTTCTCGTAGTCCGACCCCTTCGGCCTTCCACCGCCGAAGATCACCTTCGCGCCCGCGTCGACGGCGTCCTTGATCTGGGCCTCGACCTCGGCACGCTGGGTCTGCGAATGCATCGGCCCCATCCGCGAGTCCTTGTCCAGGCCGTTGCCGGGCTTGAGCTTCGAGGCCCGCGCCACCAGCTTCTCGATCAGACCGTCGAAAGCGGCCTCCTGCACGTAGAGCCGCTTCGTCGAAAGGCACTGCTGGCCGCAGTTGAAGAAACGGCCGACCGAGATCGCACGCGCGGCGCCTTCGAGGTCCGCGTCGTCGAGCACGATGCAGGGGTCGCTGCCGCCGAGCTCGAGGGTCACCTTCTTCAGGTGCTCCGCTGCCTTCGCCATCACCCGCTTGCCGGTCGGCGTGGACCCCGTGAGCGCGATCTTGCGAATGAGCGGGTGCTCGACGATCGCCTCGCCGGTCGCCTGCCCGATCACGACGTTGACGACGCCTTCCGGCAGCCCCCCCTCGATCAAGGCCTCGATGCACGCAAGCGTCGCTAATGGCGTCGTGCTCGCGGGCTTCAGAACGACGGTGTTACCGGCCGCGATCGCGGGAGCGACCTTGTTCGCGGCCAGGGTCAGCGGAAAGTTCCACGGCACGATCGCGCCGCAAACGCCGATCGGCTTGCGCACCACGAGGCCGTACGTGGTCAGGTCCGGAAGCCGGACGTACTGACCGTGAATCTTGTCCGCGAGGTCGGCGAACCACCCGATGTTCTCGCCGAAGCGCCTGGCCTCGAGCCGCGACTCGAGAAGCGTCTTGCCCTGCTCCTTGGTGAGGATCGTCGCGATCTCCTCGACCTTGGACAGCATGTGCTGCGCGGCCTTGTGCAGGATCTCGCGCCGCTGGTTGGAGGGAAGCTTCGACCACGTCGCGAACGCCTTGGCCGCGGCTTGCGCCGCTCGATCGACATCGGCCGCGCCGCCGGCGGGGACCTCGTCGATGACCTCGCCCGTGGCGGGATTGCGGACCTCGTACGTCTTGCCGGACGCGGCCTTTGTCCTCTCGCCTTCGATGATCATCGTCGCCATGCGGCACCCCCGTGAGTTCGTTCTTGCGGTACTTCGATAAGGTTAGACGGAGACATGCCAGTCAGATTGGAGAAGCAGGGCGGGGTCGGCGTCCTGGTGCTGGATCGACCGCCGGCCAACGCCTACGACTACGCGTTCCTGCGTTCGTTCGCGAGCGCGGTCGACGACCTGCGGGCGGACGAAGAAATACGTGCGGTCGTCGTGACGAGCGCGTCCGAGAAGTTCTTCTCGGCAGGCGCGGACGTCAGCGCCTTCGCGGCGGGCACGACCCGCTCCCGCGTCATGACGCCGCTCCTCGCGCACGAGACTTTCCGCAAGATGGAGAACACGCCGATCGTCTTTATCGCGGCGATTGCCGGGCATTGCCTCGGTGGCGGGCTCGAGCTTGCGCTCGCGTGCGATCTTCGGTTTGCCGCGGAAGGCACGTATCAGATCGGCCTCCCAGAGCTGAAGCTCGGATTGTTTCCGGGCTCCGGCGGCACACAGCGCCTGCCCCGACTCGTCGGGCTGTCGAAAGCCATGGACCTGATCCTGAGCGCCACCACGATGAGTCCCGACCAGGCAAAGGAAATTGGTTTGGTCGACAGGCTCTTCCCCGACGCGGCGGCCTGCCGCCAGGGAGCGATCGAATACGCGACCCAGCTCGCGGCTGGACCGAGCGTCGCGCTCGGCCACGCCAAGGTGGCGATCACGCAGGGCTACGGCACGCCGCTCGACGTCGGCCTGGCGCTGGAGCGCGAAGCGATCGCCAGGGTCTTCGTGTCCGAGGACGCAAATGAAGGGATCAAGGCCTTCGGCGAAAAGCGCAAGGCGGAATTCAAAGGACAGTAATTGATCCTCAAGCCGCTCTACTCGGTGCGATTCGTATACCCAGCCGATTGGGAAGTCGCGCTGGAAGGACCCGCAGGCAAGGAAGAGCAGCTTTTCTTTCTGGCCGAAGGCCGCTGCACGGGAGCGCTTGCGGGCACGTTTCGGGGCGCCAACCATCCTCGGCGGAGGACGGATCTCACTTTCACTCCAGACTTCCAGGGCGTGATCGAGACGGAGGACGGCGCCACGATCCTGTTTGACTACCAGGGGTATGGTCGCGCCTACCCGAAAGGCAGGCGGCAGATCGTGGTGGCCGCATGGCACACCAGCTCGCACGAAAAGTACAAGTGGCTCAACGACGCAATCTGCGTTGGGAGCGGAGAGGTGCGCGTGCCTGACAAACCAGCAGAGGAGCTGAACCAGATCGACGTCGAGCTGGTGGTCGACTTCAGCGAAGTGATCTGGGAGCCGCCGCAAGACTGAAACTCGTGGTAGGCTGCGCTCTCGAAAATTCCTGAAGGAGGTGGCGTTCGAATGGTTGAAGTTGTGATCAGCACGGCCTGGCCGTCGGCCGCCTCCGGAGCGTCCATCTAGCTCCTCCGGCTCGGGCGGACCGGCATGTCCGCATTCGTCATTCCGGAGGATTTGCGTTGTCACCCATCATCTCCCAGCTCGCCTTGCTCGTTTCGCTGGGCTGGGACACGTACTTCGATGAGAAGTTCAAACAGACGGCGCCACCTGGTGCTGTCCCCGCACGCGTCATCGCCGACTACGGCGCGGACTACCTGGTGCACACTGGCCTCGAGACCCGGCGTGCCTCCGCACGCCGCACCGATCCCGCGGTCGGCGACTGGGTCGCGCTCGAGGGCGGCTTCATCACCCAGGTCGTCGAGCGGCGAACCGTGTTCTCGCGCCGCGCGGCAGGGGCGGAGACCATGCAGCAGATCCTGGCCGCCAACATCGACCTCGCCTTCGTTGTGGCGGCGGCGACGGACGTGAACGTGCGGCGCATCGAGCGCTACCTGGCCATCGCCTGGCAGAGCGGCGCGGTCCCCGTCGTCGTGATCACCAAGGCAGACGTCACGGACGTGGCGGCCGAGATGCGCGGAGAGCTCGAGGCCGCCTCCGCGGGGACGCCGGTCGTAGTGACGAGCTCCATCACCGGCGAGGGCATCGAGAACATTGCGGCGCTGCTGCGGCCGGCCAGGACCGGCGTCCTGCTCGGCCCGTCCGGCGCGGGCAAGTCCACGCTGATCAACCGCATCGTCGGTGCGGACGTGATGCGGACACGCGAGATCCACCGCTCGGGCGAGGGGCGCCACATGACGAGCCACCGTGAGCTGGTCCAGCTGCCCGGTGGCGGGATGATCATCGACACACCGGGCCTGCGCGAGGCGCAGCTGTGGGAGGGCGAGGACGCCCTCGGCAACGTATTCGACGACATCGAGCAGCTCGCGCTCCGATGCCGGTTCAGCGACTGCGCTCATGTGTCAGAGCCTGGATGCGCGATCAAGGCCGGGCTGGCAGATGGCAGCCTCGACCGCGGGCGATTCGACAGCTA
>DATNMQ010000130.1:0-34774 GCA_035602465.1 Candidatus Sulfotelmatobacter sp.
CTCGAGTCAGAGCTTTCCGATGCTGACCGTCATCTCTTCCACAGCCGCGCTGTTGAAGGCGTCGTCCACAACCTTCGCAATCACGTGGCGACCGCGGTCGGCTACCTCAAGGAGATCGATCTTCACCGGCTCGATCCGGTCGACCGCGATGCCGTCGAAACGGCCACGATGGCCGCGAATGACGCCGTGACAGTTCTCAGGAGCCTTGCGCAAGGCGCAACGCCGCGCGTCAGCTACGCTGCGGAACCCGTTGACCTCAACGAGCTTGCTACGCGGGCTCTAGGAATGGCACGGCCAAGAGCGCGCACGAAGGAAGTAGTGATGGGTCTTCGAGAAACGCCCGACGATGTCAAAGTCAAGGCTGACCCACTCTTGCTCCGCGAGGTCATCACCAACCTCATCAACAACGCCATTGACGCGGCGCCGGCGAGTGGTCACGTGGAGATGACGACTGGCCGCCGCAACAACGGATGGCCTTATTTCAGCGTCACCGACAACGGTCCCGGGGTCGCAGACGAGAATCGTCATCACCTCTTCGAACCGCACTTCACGACCAAGGAAACCGGCACCGGCCTCGGCCTGTTCATGTCGTACGGGATCATTCGCGAGCATCAGGGCCAGCTCTTATACGAAGGAAATCGACGCGGAGCGGTTTTCACGGTCGCACTACCGCCGTTCAGCGACTGACCACGTTCACATGCGCGCGCCTAGCTAAGCTAATCGGCTCCTGGGCCCAGTGAGAATCCGCTCGCTACCTCCGCGGTCATGGCAAGGATTTCGTGATTCGCGGCTCCGCTGATCCGGTTCCAATCGAAGATCCCGCCCGTCTTGAGGTGTGGATCCTGGCTGATGCGCAGGCACGCCCGCGCCCGCGATCGGAAATAGACCTCCATGCCGGGCACATCCACCTGCGTGTCCCTCACCACTCGGTTGATCACGACAACCGCCCGCTCGCGAACCCAATCCGCGCCGCGGCTGTCCGCCACGAACTCAAGAGTGAAGGCGCCAAGCTCCGCCCCGTCCAGCTCCGCGGGTGCCACCACCACCAGCTGGTCGCACATCTTCTCCAGGATGTATTTGGTCGTGTCGTCAAGCAAACCCGTGCCAAGGTCGAGCACGACTATGTCGAAGTACCGCCCGAGTACCGCGAACACCCTGCGGTAGTCGTCAACACACAGCGCCTGGCGGATGTGCGGATCGGTGGGTGCGGTGATCACCTCCAGCCGCGACTCCGGTACCTGCGTCGTGAAACGATGCAGCATCGGCAGCGTCAGGTCCTCGTCGTGTTGTACCTCCGGTCCGTCCAGGTAATCGATCAGCTCTTTGATCGAGCGATCGTGCTGGGTGCGGATGCGACTGCGAAACGTTCCGTGGTGAGGATTGCACTCCACGGCGATGATCCGATCGGTCCGAAGCAACCCCAGCCGGCTCGCGAGCAGGAGCGCCATCGTCGACTTGCCGACCCCGCCTTTGGCGGACGCGACCGCGACGTGACATGGCGGATCCACAGCCGGCGTGGAGGCCGCCAACAGCAGCGTTTGCCGGCGACGCTCGGCGGCGCCGGGCCCGAGATCGATGAGACCGTGGCTCAGCCGATGCAGGCTGACCGAGATCCCGCCGCGTGGAACCCGGACAGCGGACTTGTCAAAGCGGGTCGGTATGAACCCAACGGCCTCGAGCGGCTCGGGCGGCGCGGGCGAATCGCAGGCCTCCGCCGGCACGCTGCTCGCGGTCGTCGCGGCTCCACCTTCGGCGAGCAGCTGCCACGTCTTCCCGGTCCACAGCCACCGACCGTCGGCGCTGATCAGGCGCATCGATTCAGCTATTAAGGTCGATCGCGCCCCTCAAACTCAACCGGCCCTTAACAGCCAACGGTTGCCGCCCGGCGCTTGATGGCAGCCGCAAGCTCGTCCAGCTCGACTGGCTTGACGAGGTAATCGCTCGCATTTAGATCGTCCGCGAGCGCCCGCGAAGCCGGGTCCGCAGCCCCGGTGACGACGATCGGGCGAGCCCGCTTCAGCGCTGAGCGCTGACTCGGCGCGAGCGACTTAACCAGTCCAAGGTCGAGGACCACGACGTCGCGTGGACCCAGCGGCCGCATCGAGACCGCGGACTCGGCGTCGTAACCAAGGCGTCGCAGGCCTCGCGCGGTCAGCTCCCCAAGGCGTTCGTCGTCGTCCAGGACCAGCACCCGCACGAGCGCAAATGCGGCCGACTCGACCTGGCCGAGCATTTCCAGCGCCTCGCGTAAGTCCGACAACAGGCGGTCGATCGGCGTTGCGGCGCCATCCGAGTGGGCAAGCTCGACCTCCGCGCGCATGCGAGCCAGAGTCGAGCGCAGGCGGTGCAGCGCCGCCGCCAGCTCAGGGCCGGCTGACGAACCGATAGCCGATCCCACGAACCGTCTCGATCCATCCGGGTTCTTTCAGCTCGCGCCGGATCTGATGCACCGCCTGCTCCAGACTGTGCTCGAAGCCCGCATACGTACTCCCCCACACACGCTCGAGCAGCTCTGACCGCGGCACCACCTCGCCTGCCCGGGATGCCAGCAGCTGCAGCATCAGCAGCGGCCGGCGCTCCAGCTTCAACATGCGGTCTCCCAATCGAGCCTCGCCCTGCGAGGCGTCGACACGCAGGCGCCCGCGGATGAGCACGCCGAGCGCCGATGACCGCTCGCGCAGCGCGCCGCGCACGCGTGCGATCACCACCTGGCGATCGGTGCCCTTCATGATGAAGTCGGTCGCGCCGTGCTCGATGCCCACCACCTGGTCCGCAGGCGAATGCCTGGCACCGGTGAGGATGATCACGGGAAACGGAATCCGGCCCGCGCCGGAGCGCAGCGAGTCGAGCACTTCCGGCGCTTCCATGTCCGACATGTCGTAGTCGAGGAGCATCAGGTCCGGAGTGTCTGTCCGCACACGTTCCAGCGCTTCGGCTCCGCTTCCCGCGACATCGACGGTGTAGCCCGCGCGTCGAAGCAGCTCGGCGGTGAGCTCCGCCGTGCGCGGCTCGTCATCAACCACCAGCAGCTTGGCGGTCACGCCTCCAAATCCCCGGTTCGCAAAGTATCAGGTTCAAGGTTTCCTGAGGAAACGCTGAGCTGGATGTGAGGTCAGGCAACCGGTCGCGACATAACCTGCCCTCATGGGCCAGCTCCCAGACCTTCAGGAAGCCAGGCGCCGGCTGGGACTGGCCCTCAGCCCTCTCTGCCACGACCGATGGGTCCTGGGGTACATGCGCGGCGGCTGGCTTCAGCCAATCGCCGCGTCAGAAGTGTCCAGGAAATTCCTTCAGGGCCGGCCGCTGATGCCATGGGCGCGGCGGGCGCTCTACGAGAAGACGCCGGCCGTGATCAACTCAGTGTTCGAAAAGCCAGATCCGTCCAACGGATACGACTGGGAGCTCGACTGGCCGGCGATCCTGTACGCGCCCATCGCCGAGATCGGTCACCGACCGATCGGGCTCCTCACGATTGGATGCCGCCGCGATCACTGGTACACGGAAGAGGACGTCGCGTACGCGCATACGCTCGGGATCACACTCGCTCCGCTCGTCTCTGCCTTGCGCGGACCCCTCGGCAGGCTCAACGAGAGCGAGGGGGAGGTCGCCCAGCTGATCAGCTACGGACTTTCCACTCAGGAGATCGCGCGAGCGATCAAATCCGACGACCGCCAGGCGCGGCTACTGGTCGACAACGTGGCGAAGAAACTGCAGTCGATCAATCCGGATGACCTGGAGTTTCCCATCGTCCAGATGAAGCGACGAGCGTTCCGACTGTGACCTGGAGCTAGGCCGACCTCAGTTGGGGCCGAAGAGGAAGACCGTGGTTCCGCGGCCTTCGGTGCTGACCACCTCGAGCCGCCCGCCGATGCCGGCCGCGCGCTCCCGCATTCCCATCAACCCGTAGCCGCCAACGATGTCGGCGCTGAAGCCGCGACCTTCGTCAGAGACCTCGATCAGAAACGGCCGCGCTCCAAATCCCATCTTCACACGACAGATCACGGAGCCGGAATGGCGACGCACATTGGTCAGCGCCTCGCGCACGACCTGGGCCACGACCTCACGCTGCTGGGCGGAAAGCAGCTCTTCATTGCCGTGACTCGACAGCTCGACACGAATTCCGTAGACGCGTGCGAACTCCTCGGCCTGATGACGAACGTCTCCGACCAGTCCCTGAGGTCCGATGGCCGCGGGACGCAGGTCGGCAAGCGACTCACGGACGTGTTTCAACGATCGCTCCAGGATCTCGAAGACGTTTTTCAACGTGAGGTCCCCCTGGCCTTTCTGCTGTTCGAAGTAGACCTTGAACAGCGAGATCGCTCCGGCGAGCTCAGTCGCGATGCCGTCGTGCAAGTCACGCGCGATGCGCGCCCGCTCGCGCGCGATCGCGTCCTCGACCGCCTGGTGGGCGAAGCTGTCCATGCGCCGTTCGACCGCCGGGGGTTCCGGGGTCTTCATACGCGTGCTCGCCTCCGCGCGTAGGACTGGAGGAGGGCGATTACCAGCGGATGTCGCAGAAATCGCAGCACCCGGGCATATGGCCGCCACAACGCCTCGGTGTCAGCCAATCTGACTCGGAGCCTTTCTATGTCGGCCTGGATCAGACGTCGGTCGTTCGCCAGGCTCAGGCTCAACGCCCGGGCCTTGCGCGACAATCGCACGCTCCAGAGCGCCGCCAACGCGCACTCGACCACGATGGCGAGGACGCCGACCACGAGCAGCCAGACGCCAATCCAGCCCAGGTCTCTCAAAAACCTATTCCTTCGAGTCGGTCTCTTCGATTCCGGCCACGGGTGCGATCGCCACGACCGGGTCGTCGGGCGCCAGCCGCATCACGATCACGCCCTGCGTTTGCCGTCCGATCTGCGAGATGGCGCCGACCGGCGTGCGCAGCACCATGCCACTCGCGCTGATCAGAAGCACCTCCTCCTCGGGATCGCTGACGACCCGCATCGCCGCCAGCTTGCCGACCCGGTCGGTGACCTTCAGCGTGAAGACGCCCTGGCCGGCACGGTGGTGCATCGGATACTCGACGAGCGGAGTGCGCTTGCCGTAACCGCGCTGGGTTATGACCAGAAGGTCTCCGCCCTCGACCACGGTTGCCATCCCGGCGACGGCGTCTCCCTTGCCGAGCTTGATCCCGATCACGCCCTGCGTGTCCCGGCCCATCGCCCGGACCTCCGTCTCGCTGAAGCGGATCGCCTTGCCCAGCTCGGTCGCGATGATGATCTCGTCCTTGCCCGTCGTCGGCATCACCCAATCGAGCTCGTCGCCTTCCTGCAGGTTGATCGCGATCAGGCCGTTGCGCCGCACGTTGGCGTACTCCGCCATGGCGGTCTTCTTGATGTATCCGTTCTTGGTGCCCATCAGCATGTAGTGCGCCTCGGTTTCGGTCTCGGGGCGCACAAAGACCGCTGTGATGCGCTCGTTGGAACCGATGTCGATCAGGTTGTTGACGGGCATGCCCTTCGCCTGCCGCTCGCGCTCCGGCACCTCGTGGACGCGCAGCTGGAACACGCGTCCGCTCTGAGTGAAGAAGAGCATCGACGCATGCGTGTGCGTGGTCAGCAGGTGCAGCGCGTAATCCTCCTCGCGCGTGCCGCTCGGCGCGTCGCTGCTGGCCGTCGGTCGCGCGCCCTTCAGGCCGACGCCTCCACGCTTCTGGGCGCGGAAGACCCGCAGGGGCTGGCGCTTCACATATCCGCGATGGGTCACGGTCACGATCACGTCTTCCTTCGGGACCAGGTCCTCGGCGGAGAGATCCGTCGCCTCCTGGTCGGTGATCTCGGTCCGGCGGTCGTCGCCGTACTTCTTGACCACGTCGTCCATCTCTTCCTTGATCAGCAGACGGACCTTCTGGTCGCTGGCCAGGATGCTCTCCAGGTAGGCGATGGTCTTGATGACCTGCTCGTACTCCTCGTCGATCTTGCCCCGCTCGAGACGCGTGAGGCGCCCGAGAGTCAGCGCGAGCACGGCCTTGGCCTGGCGCTCGCTCAGGCCAAACTTCGCCTGCAGCTGGGTCGACGCCACGTCCTGGTCCGATGCGGCGCGGATCGTCTTGATCACCTCGTCCAGGTGGTCGAGGCAGATCTTGAGACCTTCCAGGATGTGCGCCCGCTCCTGGGCCCGCTCGAGGTCGAAGCGGGACCGGCGAAGGATGACGGTGCGACGGTGGTCGATGAACAGCTGGAGCGCCTGCTTGAGGCTCAGCACGACCGGCCGGCCATCGACGATCGCGAGCATGATCACGCCGAATGTCATCTGAAGAGTGGTGTGCTTGTAGAGGTTGTTCAGCACGCTGAAGACCTGAGCCTCGCGCTTCAGCTCGATCACGATGCGCATGCCGTTGCGATCGGACTCGTCGCGCAAGTCGGCGATTCCGTCCAGCTTGCGCTCGGAGACGAGCTCGGCGATCTTGGCGACGAGCGCCGACTTGTTGACCGCGTAGGGGAGCTCATAGACGATGATCCGCTCCCGGCCGTTCGCGGCCTGCTCGAGGGAGTGGCGCGCCCGGACGACGATGCGGCCGTGTCCCGTGGAGTAGGCAGCCTTGACACCGGCCGTGCCCATGATCAGTCCGCCCGTCGGGAAGTCCGGGCCCTTGATGAAGGTGAGAAGGTCCTCGGTCGTGGCGTCGGGATTGTCGATGAGCTGCTTGGCCGCGCCCGCCACCTCGCGCAGGTTGTGCGGCGGGATGTTGGTCGTCATGCCGACCGCGATACCGGACGCGCCGTTGATCAGCAAGTTCGGAACTCGGCCCGGCAGGACCGACGGTTGCTCTTCGGACCCGTCGTAGTTGGGGACCATGTCCACGGTCTGCTTCTCGATGTCCGCCATCAGCTCGCCGGTAACCGCTGACAGGCGAGCCTCCGTGTAGCGCATCGCCGCCGGCGGGTCGCCGTCGATGCTGCCGAAGTTGCCCTGGCCTTCGATCAGCGGATAACGCAGAGAGAATGGCTGGGCCATGCGCACTAGCGCGTCGTAAATGGCGCTGTCGCCGTGTGGGTGGTACAGCTTCATCACGTCCCCGACGAAGGCCGCGCATTTCTTCGTCTTGGTGCCGCTTGTCGCGCCCGCGCGATGCATCGCATAGAGGATTCGCCTCTGCACCGGCTTCAGACCATCACGCACGTCAGGCAGCGCCCGGCTTACGATGACGGACATCGCGTACTCCATGTAGGAGGTCTGCATCTCCTCCTGGAGGTTGCGGGTGAGAACGGTGCCTCTCGCGTCGTCAGCCAATGTCTTGTTACTCCTCGTACCGAGCGAGAACGACCACCGCGTTCTGACCGCCGAAGCCAAAGCCGTTGGAGATGGCGATCTTCACGTCTTTGCGCCGCGCCTGGTTCGGCACGTAGTCGAGGTCGCAGTCAGGGTCGGGATTCTCGTAGTTGATGGTCGGGTGGATGATGCCGCGGTTGATGGTCAGCAGAGTCGCGATCGCCTCCACAGCGCCGGCGGCGCCGAGGAGGTGGCCGATCATCGACTTCGTGCTGCTGATCGCCACCTTGTATGCGTGCTCGCCGAGCGCGATCTTGAGCGCCTTCGTCTCGCCCGCGTCGTTGAGCTGCGTGGAAGTTCCGTGCGCGTTCACGTAGTCGATGTCGCCCGGTTCGATTCGCGCGTCCTTCATGGCGTTGGTCATGGCCCGCGCCGGCGCTTGGCCCGTCTCGTCCGGCGCCACCTGGTGGAATGCGTCATTCGTGGTCGCGTAGCCGAGCACCTCGCCGTAGATCCGCGCACCCCGACTGATCGCGTGTTCCTCCGATTCGAGGACCAGGATGCCCGCGCCCTCGCCGGGCACGAAGCCGTCGCGGTCGCGGTCGAACGGACGGCTGGCCTTCTCAGGCGCGTCGTTGCGCGTGGAGAGGGCGCGGATCGCGTTGAAGGACGCGATGCCAACCTCGCAGAGGGACGCTTCCGAGCCCCCCGCGAGCATCACGTCGGCGTCGCCGTGCTGGATCATGCGCGTCGCGTCACCTACCGTCTGCGTCGAGGCGGCGCACGCGGTCGTCACGGTGGTGTTGGGGCCGCGGAGGTGGAGGTGCATGGCCACCGACGCGCCGGCCATGTTGGGGATGATCATCGGAGCGTAGAGGGGGTTGAGCCTGCCCTTGCTGGCGAATGAGATCGCGCCTAGCGTCATGTCGTCGAAGCCGCCGATGCCGGTGCCCATCGCCACGCCGACGCGAAAGCTGTCTTCCTTGGCCAAATCGAGGCCTGAGTCGGCGAGCGCCATCCCTGATGCCGCGACTGCCATTTGCGAGAAGCGGGACATTCGCTGCGCCGCCTTGCGGTCGATGTAGTCCTGGGGGTCGAAGGTGTTGACCTGGCACCCGAACTTGGTCGCCAACCGGTCGGAAGGGAAGCGCTCGAAGGGGCTTGCGCCACTGCGGCCCTCGATCAGCCCATGCCAGTACTCCTCGAGGTTCTTGCCGAGCGGGTTCACCGTCCCCATCCCCGTGACGACAACCCGCGGATGGCCGTTTTTGGCGGCAGGCCGCGCACGGTTCGGCCTTATTGAATTCATCACTTTCCCACCTCCGCCCGAATCTTACCGACGAGCTGGTTTTCCACTGCGTCGCGGGTCACCCTGATCGCATTCTTGATCGCGCGCGCGTCCGAGCGGCCGTGCGCGACGACCGCGACGCCGTCGATGCCGAGCAACGGCGCGCCGCCGAACTCACGCCAGTCGATCCTGGCTCGCAGCTGCCGGACGCCGGGCCGGATCAGCAGGCCGCCCACCTTTCCGCCGAGCGTCTTCGGTATCTCGTCGCGGAGGCTGCGAAAGAGGAAGTCGGCCGTCGCCTCGGCCATCTTGATCGCCACGTTGCCCACGAAGCCGTCCGCGACGATAACGTCCGCACGCTCCGCGTAGATGTCCTTCGGCTCCACGTTGCCGATGAACCCTGGTAGCGAGGTCTTGAGCCGGCGCGCCGTTTCGCGCACGAGCTCGTCACCCTTGCCTTCCTCTTCGCCGTTGCTCAACAGGCCGACCCGCGGCTGCGCGCGCCCCATCATCTCGCGCGCATAGACAGCCCCCATGATCGCGAACTGCACCAGGTATTCGGGTTTAGAGTCGACGTTCGCTCCGACGTCGAGGAAATAGGCGAAGCCCGCCTGGGTCGGCACGATGGAGCCGAGCGCCGGCCGCTCGACGCCCCGGATCCGGCCCTGGATGAGAAGGGCGGCTGCCATGATCGCCCCCGAGTTTCCCGCCGAGATCCACCCGTCCGCCCTATGTTCCTTGCACATTCGTGCGCAGACGTTGATCGACGAGTCCGACTTGTTGCGGACTGCCTGCGCGGGATGCTCGCCCATGGCGATGACCTGCGTGCACGGGACGATCTGGAGACGCGGATGGCCGTCGAGCAAGGGCTGCACCTGCGCGGGAAGGCCGACGAGCGAGATGTCGATTCCATATTCCTGTGCGGCCTCGGCCGCGCCGCGCACGACCTCGGCCGGCGCGTGGTCGCCGCCCATGGCGTCGACCGCTATTCGCATGCGCGAACCGTCCTAGATGTCTAGGTTCCGGACGCTCTTGGCGTGCGCCTGGATGAATTTCTTGCGCGGCTCGACGTCGGGCCCCATCAGCTTCTCGAACGTGTCGTTCACCGCGGCCGCATCGTCCACCGTGACCTGCAGCAGGACGCGTGTCTGCGGATTCATCGTCGTGTCCCACAGCTCCTCGGCGTTCATCTCGCCGAGACCCTTCATCCTCGCGACCTCCGCGCCCTTGCCCAGCTCGCGAAGCGCCTTGTCGCGGGCTGCCTCGGACTGGCACCACACGACCTTCAGGTTCTTGCCCGTGCCTTTCGACACCTTGTAGAGAGGCGGCTGCGCCATGTACAGGTAGCCCTTGTCGATCACCTGCGGGAAATAGCGATAGAAGAAGGTCAGGAGCAGCGTGCGGATGTGGCTGCCGTCGACGTCGGCGTCGGTCATGGTCACGATGCGGTGGTAGCGCATCTTCTCGATGTTGAAGTTGTCGCCGACGCCGGCGCCCATCGCGGTGATCAGGTTGCGGATCTCGTCTGACGTGAGCACCTTGTCGAGACGCGCCTTTTCGACGTTGAGGATCTTGCCGCGCAGTGGAAGGATCGCCTGCGTGCGCCGGTCGCGGCCGCCCTTGGCGGTGCCACCCGCGGAGTCGCCCTCGACGATGTAGAGCTCGCAGAGCGCCGGATCGCGCTCCGAACAGTCGGCGAGCTTGCCCGGCAGCGTGCTCGACTCGAGCAGGCTCTTGCGCTGCACCAGGTCGCGGGCCTTGCGCGCGGCTTCGCGTGCGCGCGCCGCGGTCAGCGACTTCTCGAGGATTCGCCGGCCTTCGGATGGGTTCTCTTCGAGGTACTGCGTCATGCCCTCGGTGAGCGCGAGCGACACGTGGCCCTGGACCTCGGCGTTGTTCAGCTTGGCCTTGGTCTGGCTCTCGAACTGCGGCTCCAGGACCTTGACGCTGATGATCGCGGTCAAACCCTCGCGCACGTCCTCGCCGCTGAGGTTGGGGTCCGACTCCTTGAGGATGCCCGCCTTGCGCGCGTATCGGTTGAGCACGTTGGTCAGCGCGGAACGGAAACCGGTGAGATGCGCGCCGCCGTCGGGATTGTAAATCGTGTTGGCGAAAGCCAGGACGTTCTCGACGAACGTCTCGTTGTACTGCAGCGCGATCTCGACCTGCGACTGCTCGATCTCGCGGTCGACGTAGAAGGGCGGGCTGTTGACCACCGTCTTGTCCCGGTTCAGGGCGCGGACGAAGGCCACGATGCCGCCGTCAAAATAGAACGTGTTCGTGTAGCCGACACTCTCGTCGGCGAGCGCGATCTCCAGGCGCTTGTTCAGGTACGCCATCTCGCGCAGGCGGTGCAGGATGACCTCGCGGTCGAACTTAGTGTTGGGGAAGATCTGCGGGTCCGGCCAGAAGCGAACGACCGTGCCCGTGTGGTCCGTCTTGCCGACGGGCTTGACCGCGCCCTTGGGCACCCCGCGCTCGTACTCTTGGTGGTAGACCTTCCCGCCGCGGTGAACCCAGACCTCCTGGCGCGCGCTCAGGAAGTTGACGGCCGAGACCCCGACCCCGTGCAGGCCCGAGGACACCTTGTAGCCGCCGCCTCCGAACTTGCCGCCGGCGTTGAGGCGGGTCATGACCAGCTCCAGGGCCGAGAGGCCTTCCTTCTTATGGACGTCGACCGGGATGCCGCGGCCGTCGTCATCGACCTGGCAGCTGCCGTCGGCGAAGAGGGTCACGACGATCCTCTTGGCGTAGCCGGCCAGGGCCTCGTCGACGGCGTTGTCGACGACCTCGTAGACGAGCTGGTGGAGCCCCTTGGTGTCGGTTCCACCGATGTACATGCCTGGGCGGCGCCGAACGTGCTCCCGGCCTTCGAGGACCTGGATCTGCTCGGCGGTATACGCCACATCCGCGCCTAAGGATCTGGGCCTACGTTCCCGCTCCGGGAGCGGCTTGCGAACAGCCACTAGCGGCGCGACCTGAACGCCACGGCCGGATACGCCAGGGGCGCTACCGACCGGTGTTTTGGCCCTCCCAGCGCGGAGAACTCATGGGGGTCAACTGGGCAGAACTTCAGGTCCCCAATTCTACCGGATTTTGAATACGAAAAAGGCCCTGGGCGGGGTCTTAACAGGGGCTCTGAACAGGCGCCTTCCAGCGCAGGACCGGGTCCTCGCTCAGGCCCTGCAAATAGGTGTTGATCCGGCGCGCCGCGGCCACCTCGTCGAGGCGCCCGACGGGCAGGTTCTTGGGCTCGTCGTGGAGGGCCTGCGGGTTGGTCTTGGCCAGGGCGACGATCTCCTTGACCGCCCTGGCGAAGGCTTCCAGCGTGGCCTTGCTCTCCGTCTCGGTGGGCTCGACCATGATCGCCTCCGGCACGACGAGCGGGAAGTAGACGGTCGGGGCGTAGAAGTCGCGGTCCAGCAGGGCTTTGGCGATGTCCAGGGCGCGCACTCCGTTCTCGTGGCTGAGGTGGCTCGCGCTGGCTACGAACTCGTGCATGCAGGGGCCTTCGTGGGGCATCTCGAGGTCGCCTTCGACGAGCTTTCGCAGGTAGTTCGCGGACAGCACCGCGTCCTGGGAGGCCTGGCTCAGGCCGTCCCCGCCCATGGCGAGGATGTAGGTATAGGCGCGGACGAGCATCCCGAAGTTGCCGTAGAAGCTGCGGACCCGTCCGATCGATTGCGGCCGCTTGAAGTCGAGCATGAGGTGGCCGTTGGTGCGCTCCACCGTCGGCATGGGCAGGAAGGGGACCAGCTCGGCCTTGACTCCCACCGGACCTGCGCCGGGACCGCCGCCACCGTGCGGGGTGGTGAACGTCTTGTGCAGGTTCATATGCACAGCGTCGAACCCCATGTCGCCTGGCCGGCAGATGCCCATGAAGGCGTTCAGGTTGGCTCCGTCGTAGTAGAGCATCGCGCCGGTCGAGTGCACCAGCTCCGCAATATCCAGTATCTCTCGCTCGAAAAGCCCCAAGGTGTTGGGGTTCGTCAGCATCAGGGCCGAGGTCCGCTGGGACAGCTTCGACTCGAGGTCGGCCAGGCTGATCCGGCCGTCTCCGCCCGACTTGACCTCCACGACCTGGAAACCGCTCAAGGCCGCGCTTGCCGGGTTGGTGCCGTGGGCGGAGTCCGGGACCAGGACCTCGGTGCGGGCTTCGCCCTTGGAGTGCTGGTAGGCGCGGATCATGCGCAGCGCCGTCCACTCCCCGTGCGCGCCCGCGGCGGGCTGCAGAGTCACCCGCTCGACCCCGACGATCGCGCAGAGCGCGCGCTCCAGGCGCCACATCAGCTCGAGGGCGCCCTGCACGGTGTCCTCGTCCTGGTACGGATGGAGGCCCGCGAAGCCGGGCAGCGAGGCGGCCGTCTCGTTGACGACCGGGTTGTATTTCATGGTGCAGCTGCCGAGCGGGTAGAAGTTCTCGCTGATCGAGTAGTTCATCGATGCCAGGCGGCTGTAGTGCCGCATGATCTCCGGCTCGCTGAGGCGCGGCAGACCCGGCGGCCTGGCGCGGAGAGCCTCCTTGGGCAGGAGCTCCGACGGAGCCGGCCCGCTCACGTCGGCTTCAGGCAGGCGTGGAGGGTCGACGGCGGGACGGCTGAGCTCGAAGCTGAGCGGCTCGGTCACTTCAGGGCCGCCACAAGCTCGTCCAGGGCGCGAGCGTCGTTGACCTCTGTGCACGTGAACGTGAGCACTCCCTTGAGCTCGCGGAACCACCTGTACACGTCGAGGCCGCCGAGGATGCCTTTGCGGGCGAGCTTTTTGACCACGGTCGGAGCCTTGGGGACGCGCATCGGAAACTCGTTGACGAACTGGCGCTCCGGGAACGCCATCTCCCAGCCGGGCAGCGCGGCCAGGCGCTCTGCCAGGGCATGGGCGCGCCGGAAACCGACCTCGGCCACCTGTCTCAGGCCGTAAGGGCCCATGTAGGTGAGGTACACGCTCGCCGCGAGGGCGCAGAGCGAATGGTTGGTGCAGATGTTGGAGGTGGCCTTCTCGCGGCGAATGTGCTGCTCGCGCGCGGCGAGCACCAACGCAAAACCGCGGCGGCCCGATGCGTCGTGCGCCTCGCCCACGATGCGGCCGGGCAGCTTCCTGACCAGCTCGCGCCGGCACGCGATGAAGCCCACGTGCGGCCCGCCGTAGCTCGGCTCGAGGCCAAGCTGCTGGCCTTCGCCGACGGCGATGTCGGCGCCATATTCGCCCGGCGGAGCCAGGATGGCCAGGCTGATCGGGTCGACGCACGCGATCGCCAGGGCGCCGGCGTCATGCGCAGCCGCGGTGAGGCCCGGCGCGTCGACCAGCAGGCCGAGAAAGTCGGGCTGCTGGAAGATGACCGCCGCCGTCTTCTGGTTGGGCTCCCCGCCCTTGCGCACCTTGATCCCGCGCCCCTCACCGAAAGCGCGCAGGACCTGGACGTACTCAGGATGGACGTACCCCGACACGAGGACCTCGTTGCGCCCGGTGTGGACGAACGCCATCATCGCGGCCTCGGCCACCGCGGTCGCGCCGTCGTACAGCGAGGCGTTGGACACGTCGAGCGCGGTGAGCTCGGCGATGAGGGTCTGAAACTCGTAGATCGCCTGCAGCGTGCCCTGGCTGGCTTCGGCCTGGTACGGCGTGTAGGCGGTATAGAACTCCGGCTTGGAGGTGACCGCCGCCACCGCGGCGGGGATGAAGCGCCGGTACACGCCTCCGCCCCGGAACGTCAGCCGGTCCGGATAGACGTGGTTGCGGCCGGCCAGCGCCGACACCTGGGCCATGGTCTCGAACTCCGACAGGCCGTCGGGCAACTGGAGGGACTCGAGCCGAAGCGACTGCGGGATGTCCACAAGGAGGTCGTTCATCGACTTCACGCCGATCGTCTCCAGCATCGCGGCGCGGTCTTCGGGCGAATGGACCAGGTACGGCAACTACTGCGCGGAAGCCTCCGTGACCTTCTTGTACTCGCCCTCGTCCAGGAGGTCGGTCGGTAGGTCACCCGCGAGCTCGAGCTTCAGGATCCAGCCTTCCCCGTAGGGGTCGGAGTTGATCAGCTCGGGTTTGGACGACAGCTTTTCGTTGACCTCTGTGATGCGGCCGGCAACCGGTGAGTACAGGTCGCTGGCCGCCTTCACCGATTCGACGACGCCGAAGCCTTCCCGCGCACCGATCTTGCGCCCGATGGTCGGCAGCTCGAGAAAGACGACGTCACCAAGCTGGGATTGCGCGAAGTCGGTGATCCCGATCGTGGCGGTCTTGCCGTCGACGGTGATCCACTCGTGCGTCTTGGTGTAGCGACGGTCGGCCATCCACCTTCCTCCTACTGTGTGCGCGGTTCAAGCCTTGGCAGTCGAGGTCCCGGACCGCGCGGACCCCCGATAGAAGGGAAGCTTCACGACCTCCGCCCGCGCCTCCCTTCCGCGAACCTCGACCGCCGCCGTGTCTTCGACTCGCAATGATGCGGCTTCCACCATCGCGAGCGCGATGGGGTGTCCGAGGAAGAAGGAATGGGTCCCGCTCGTGACGTGGCCGACAGGCCTGCCCGACGCTCGGACCTCCGCACCGTGTCGCGCGATGTCGCCCGACCCGGTCTTCAGGCCGACCAGCATCCGGCGCGGACCCTCGGCCTTGATTTTCTGCAGCGCCTCGCGGCCGATGAACTCGCCCTTGCCCAGCTTCACCGTCCACCCAAGCCCGGCTTCGTAAGGGTTTGTCGTCTGGTCCATGTCGTTGCCCCACAGCCGCAGCGCGGCCTCGAGCCGGGTCGCGTCGCGCGCTCCCAGACCCGCGGGAAGCACGCCTGCCGACCTGCCGCGCTCCAGGATCGCGTCCCACACCTCGCCCACGCGGTCGCTGTCGATGAACAGCTCGAAGCCGTCTTCGCCCGTGTAGCCGGTGCGCGATATCAGCGCGTGGATACCGGCCACATCGCCCCCCCGGAACCCGAAGTACGGAAGGTCGTGGAGCCCCTCCGCCGGCAGAAGCTCTTCCGCGCGTGGCCCCTGGTACGCGATCAGCCCAAGCTCAAAAGTGCGGTCTTCGATTTCGACGCCCGACGGCGCATGCTCCCGCAGCCAATCAAGGTCGCCCTCGCGGTTGGATGCGTTCACGACAACAAA
The DNA here is from genome assembly GCA_035602465.1 of Candidatus Sulfotelmatobacter sp. GTDB lineage: Bacteria > Chloroflexota > Dormibacteria > Dormibacterales > Dormibacteraceae > 40CM-4-65-16. The sequence goes on from DATNMQ010000130.1 coordinate 15,610, forward strand.
GAAGCCCTCGCTGCCGCGGTACACGACGAGGTCGTCGATGATGCCGCCCGATTCATTGAGCATCAGGTTGTATTGCGCCTGACCGTGGACCAGCGGGCCGAGGTCATTGGTGACGGTGCGCTGCAGGAAGTCGAAGCTCGGGTCGCCTGCAATCCGGAAGCGTCCCATGTGCGAGACGTCGAACAGGCCCGCAGCTTTGCGCACGGCGAAGTGCTCGTCGCGGATCGAGCTGTACTGCTGCGGCATCTCCCAACCGCCGAAGTCCACCATGCGGCCGCCGAGAGCGACATGGCGGGCGTAGAGAGGCGTCCGCTTAAGCGGTTTATTCGCCGTCAACCGTGCCGTCGAAGTCGATCGCGTCCGGATCGATGAACTGGAGCAGCTCCTCGTCGTGGCGGCGACGTGCCTCGATCACGACCAGCGCCACGTAGCGGGTGCGGTCGACGGTCCATTCGAGCCTCTCGGCGATCTCTGCTTCGGTCGGCGCCCGATGGAGCTCGCGGGCCAGGAGCAGCTCGATCCGCTCATAGTCGCTCGCCGCCGTGACCAGGAGCTCGGCGTCGCGGACCGCCGCGGCCTCGGCGGCGAGCGCCTCATCCATGTGCTGCGCCACGATGCGCTCGGCAAACGGGGCGAAGTCGGGCTCGTCGCTGTCGGCAAACGTCTGCACGGCTTTGACCAGGCCGATGGAACCTTCCTGGACGAGGTCGGGCACCGGAAGACCCTTCTCGTCGCGCGCTTCGGCCAGGCGGATGACCAGTGCGAGGTTGGCGGCGACCAGCCTGTCCTGGCTGGTCCGATCTCCGAGGGCCGAGCGCTCAAGGAGCCGTCTTGCGTCAGCAGGGCCCAGCGCCGGCATGGAACTCACCTGGCGGCGCAGGTCGGTCAAGATCTCGTCGTCGTCGTCGTAATCGATCGGTTGCGCCACCCGACCGATTCTACGCCCGGCCCTGGAGGCCACCTGGAGGCCCGATGTTCCACGTTTTACACAGGCAGGCCGGGTTGCGCCTTGCCATACTCGGGACATGCGTGCGCGGGTCGCGCTCCGTTTCCTGTGGCTGCTTTTCGCGGCCGCGGCCGTGCTGCCGCTCCAGGCCGCCGCCGCGTCGCCTCACATCGAGCAGGCAGACCTGAACGGCGACATCAACAACATCATGTCCAGCTACATCCAGACGGCGGTCGACCGCGCCGAAGCCGACCACGCCGACGCGCTGCTCGTCGTCATGAACACGCCGGGCGGGATCTCCACGTCGATGGACGAAATCGTGACCAACCTGCTCAACTCCACGGTCCCGGTCATCGTCTACGTCTATCCCAGCGGCGCTCGCGCCGCGTCGGCCGGGCTTTTCGTCGCCCAGGCAGCCGACGTGCTTGCAATGGCGCCGGGTACCAACATCGGGTCGGCCCATCCCATCGACGCCACCGGCGCCAACCTGACGGGCGATCTCGGTGCCAAAGTCTTGAACGACGCCGTGACGCGAGTCCGGAATCTTGCGAACATCCACAACCGCAACGCCGATTGGGCAGAGCAGGCTGTGCGCAACAGCGTCAACATCAACGCGGAGGACGCGGTCAGGCTGCACGTCGCGGACCTCGAAGCAGCCAACATCCCTTCTCTGCTCAATCAGGTCGACGGCCGCACCGTGGCGCGGACCAACGGCACGCTGACCATCCATTCCGCCGGTGCTTCGATCAATGACTTCGCGATGCCGTTCTGGCAGGTCTTCCTGAACGCGCTGATCGACCCCACGATCGCGGCGCTCCTGATCATCGTCGCGGGCTACGGAATCATCACCGAGATGTCGAACCCAGGTCTCATCCTGCCCGGCGTGATCGGCGGCATCGCTGCCGTCCTCGCGATCGTCTCTTTGGCCAACCTTCCTGTGAACATCGCGGGCGGTTTGATGATGCTGCTCGCCCTTATCCTCTTCGTTGCGGACCTCAAAGCGCCGACGCACGGCTTCTTGAGCGTGGGCGGAGCCATAGCCCTGGTCATCGGTATGGCGTTCCTGATCAACACGGGACCGGTTGGCCTTGGCGTGAACCCGATCGCTTCCCTGCTCACGGCGTTGATCACGCTCGGTTTCTTCGCCTTTTTCATCCGCAAGGTGGTCGCCGCGCGGCGGCAACCGGCATTCTCAGGCGCAGACGCGATCGTCGGCACCCTCGGCGAGGCGCGCGAAGAGCTTGCGCCCGAAGGTCTAGTCTTTGTGGCGGGCGCGCTCTGGAGGGCAACCGCCACGCCCGGCCCTGTGCACAGCGGATCCGCTGTGCGAGTCATCGCACGCAATGGGCTGCAGCTCCAGGTCGTCGGCGTGAACGGTCAGGTCAAGGAGAAAAAGTAGTGGACATCACGGCGCTCGTCATCCTCGCGATCGTCATCTTCTTGATCCTGGTCGCGCTCTTCTCGAGCCTGCGCATCGCGGCCGAGTACGAGCGCGGCGTGGTGTTCCGGCTCGGCCGCTTGATCGGACTCAAAGGGCCGGGCCTCTTCTTCATCATCCCATTTGGTATCGACCGCCTGGTCAAGATTGACCTTCGGGTGATCACCCTCGAGGTGCCGCCGCAGGAGGTCATCACCAAGGACAACGTCACCGCCAAGGTCAACGCTGTCATCTACTTCCAGGTCGTCGACGCGCGGAAAGCCGTCGTGCAGGTGCTCAACTACATCAACGCGTCCTCACAGATCGCGCAGACGACTCTGCGCGCTGTGCTTGGTCAGTCGACGCTCGACGAGCTGCTCGCGGAGCGCGACAGGATCAACCAGACCCTGCAGAAGATCATCGACGAGCAGACTGAGCCATGGGGAATTAAGGTCTCCGTCGTCGAGATCAAGGACGTCGAGCTGCCTAGCACGATGCAGCGGGCGATGGCCAAGCAGGCAGAGGCGGAGCGCGAGAAGCGCGCGAAGATCATCAACGCCGAAGGCGAGTTCCAGGCCTCGCAGACCCTGGCGAATGCCGCGCAGGTGATCTCGTCCCAGCAGGGGGCGCTGCAGCTCCGGTTCCTCCAGACGATGGTGGAGATCGGCTCTGAGAAGAACACCACGATCATCTTGCCGCTGCCCATCGAGCTGATCCGCCCGCTGATGGACATGGGCCGACCGATGGACGGAGCGCCGCCCGCGCCGCTACCCGACAAGGGTTCCAGGGCAGGCTGACCGCTCACCTCCCGCTCGACGCCGCCACCGCGGTGGTCGAGCTGATGCCCCTGCCCCTCGTGATCACGGCCAACGCCGCCGTCGGCAAGGCGTGGGCGCCGGTCGCGACCGTCGTGCTCGGCGGGTTCGCGGTCGCGCTCACCGCACTGGTCGGCCTGCTCGACATGGTGGGCGTCCCCATGCTTACTTCGGGTCTGAGCGCGCAGGCAAGGTTCGCCGTCGACGCGGGCACCATCGTGACGGCGGTGGCAGCCGCGGGTTTCCTGATCAAACCCATCCGCAGGGACCTCGCCGCCTTTCTGCCGATCGACCCGGACAACCCGGTGCACGCGCTGGCGCTCGTGCTTGCGCTCCTACTGTTCGGCACGCAGGTGACGTCGATCTTCTTCACCGACGTGCTGGCGTCGAACACCGCGCAGCCTCCGCTGACACTGGCGGACCTCTTCCTGAACGAGACGCCCTTCCTGATCCTGGCCGCAGCCGGGGTGGGCATCTTCATCCGGCGGAGTCCGGCCGGGGCCGGGGCTCGGCTCGGCCTGGTGCGGCCCGCGTGGTGGCACATCGCCCTCGCCCTGGCGGGCGCCGGCGCGTTCTTCGCGCTCGGCCAGGCCTCGGACGCGCTCAGCCACAGCTGGTCGCCGGACGTCGCCCACCGCGTCGACACCACCACCCAGCACCTCTTCGGCCAGCTCGACACCCCGACCGGGATCCTCCTGCTGGCCCTCCTCCCCGGCATCTGCGAGGAGCTCCTGTTCCGAGGGGCGCTTCAGCCGCGGATCGGGCTGGTCGCCACCGCCCTCCTGTTCACCTCCATCCACACCCAGTACGGGATCTCGGTCGACACAGCCACGATCTTCGTCATCGCGCTCGGACTGGGGATGATCCGGAAATACGCAAACACCACCGCCTCTTGTACCTGCCACATCAGCTACAACCTGCTGGTGGGCATCGGCGTCGCCGGCGTGGCCCTGGAGGCCGCGATCGTCGTCGAGGTCCTCCTGGTCGCCCTGACGGTGTACGCGATCTGGTCCAACCGGCGCCGGGCGGCGGTGGCGGAGAATTCTTAACAGTGTGTCTGGGCAAGGCGTCCAGCCAGGGCTAAACTTCCCCTGATGACCCAAGATGTGGGATCCGCGAGCGAGGCCAGGCCCAACATGTTGACCACCACATCACCACCGATCATCGCCGTCGTCAACCAGAAGGGCGGTGTCGGCAAGACCACCACGGCGATCAACCTCGGAGCGGCGCTGGCCGAGGTTGGGCACGGCACGCTGCTGGTCGACCTCGACCCGCAGGCCAACTCCACGTCGGGCCTGGGCTTGGATCCCGCGCGGGCACGGCTCAACGTGTATCACCTGCTCACTGGGGAGGCGACGGCTGAACAGGTCATCCAGCACACGGCCACCGAGGGCCTGCTGCTCATCCCTTCCCATATCGATCTGGCGGGGGCGGAGCTCGAGCTGGCGGGCACCCCTGCGCGGGAGAGCCTTCTCCGCAACGCGCTGGCCTCCACCCCGCCGGGTGTCGAGATCGTGCTCATCGACTGCCCGCCATCGCTCGGACTGCTGACCCTCAACGCGCTGGTCGCCGCCACGAGCATGCTGATCCCGACCCAGTGCGAGTACTTCGCGCTCGAGGGGCTGCGCCACCTCATGTACACGCAACAGCTCGTGCGCTCGCGACTCAACCCGAGGCTTGCGATCGCCGGCATTCTGATGACGCAGTTCGACGCGCGCACAACGCTTGCGTGGGACGTGCTCGAGGCGGTGCGGCGCTCGCATCCGCATCACGTCCTCGAGACGCTTATCCCACGCAACGTCCGCCTCAGCGAAGCGCCCAGCCACGGAAAGTCAGTGATCGAATACGACCCAACATGTCGAGGCGCGGCCGCGTACCGCGCGCTCGCGAAGGAGCTGCTCGAACGATGACCCAACCACGCCCACGCGGCCTCGGACGCGGACTCGACGCGCTGATCCCAATGTCGAGCGACGGCGAAGCGCTCGTGCCGCAGATGATCGCGGTCGACCAGATCCGGCCCTCACGCCAGCAGGTGCGATCGCGATTCGACGCCGAGCCACTCGGGGAGCTCGCCGAGTCGATCCGGCTGCACGGCGTGCTGCAGCCGCTCCTCGTACGCCGGCTGAATGACGGTTACGAGCTGATCGCGGGCGAGCGTCGCTGGCGCGCCGCGCGTCTCGCCGGACTTTTGTCCGTGCCCGCCGTCGTGCGCAGTGACGCGGACAACGACGAGCAGCTCGTCCTCGGCCTGATCGAAAACCTGCAGCGAACCGACCTCGACCCGATCGAAGAGGCACGCGGACTGCGGCGACTCATCGAAGAGTTCGGCCTGACGCACGAAGAGGTTGCGCAGCGCCTGGGCAAGCATCGCGTGTCGGTGACGCAGTCGCTGCGACTGCTCGGCGGATGCGCGGCGGTGCAATCGGCCGTCGGGTCGGGCGCGATCACCGCGGGCCACGCGCGATCTCTCATCGCTCTCGAGACGCAGGCAGCGCAGGAGCACGGCCTGAAGGTCGTCATCGCGAGACACCTGTCGGTGCGGCAGACGGAGAACTGGGTCCGGACGTACCGTCCACGCCGCCGCAGCCACGTCGACTCGACGGTCGAGCTGCGCGCGGCGGCGGCCGACGTCGAATCGTCTCTCGGCTTGTCGGTCAAGCTGACTGGAAACCTCAACCGCGGCAAGCTCGAGATCCGCTACTCGAGCCGGGAGGACCTGGAACGGGTCTGCGCTAAGCTCGTCTCCGCATAGTCATGGCGGCCCAACACGAGCAAGCGGCCGGCGCCGCCCCGACCGAACGTTCCGCGGGCTCATCGGTGTTTCGCGAGCTCGCGGAGGTGATCGGTCTTGCCGTGATCCTTTACGTCGGGATCAGCTTTGTGGTGCAGGCGGTGCACGTCGAGGGCCTCTCGATGTTCGAAACGCTCGACGACAACGACTACCTGATCGCGAACAAGATCGACTACCGGCTGCATGCACCGCAGCGCGGCGACATCATCATCCTCCGGCCGCCGACCGACAACTCGAGGGACTTCATCAAGCGCGTTATCGCGCTGCCGGGCGAGAAGCTGCTGATCCGTGATGGTGTCGTCTACATCAACGGACACAAGCTGGACGAGCCCTACCTGCCGGAGGCGTGGACGCAAGACACCAATCCTCAACCGTGGAGCCTCGGCGATGGCGCGGTCGTACCCCAGAACGAATACTTCGTCATGGGAGACAACCGGAACCGATCGCAGGATTCGCGGTTCTTTGGACCTATCACGCGCGACCGCATCGACGGCCGTGCCTGGTTCCGCATCTGGCCCCTCTCGCACTTCGGCAACATCTACGACAAGATGCCCACGCTCGAATCGGGACAGAGCGCCGTGGGCGGCCAGGTGCGCCTGGTCGCGGCCGCCTAAAGGGCGCGGCTAGGCGCCGACGGCGAGCCGGAACGCGCTGTCTCGCGCAAAGGGACCGACCACCGACATCTGAATCGGTCCGCTCAGGATTTCGCGCGCGATCCTTGTGATGTCCGCTGCCTCGACCGCCTCGACCAACGCAAGCTCCTCGTCGATGGTCTTGATCTCGCCGAGCAGCAGCTCCTGATACGTCAGCCAGAACGCCACCCCGTTGGTTGTCTCGAGCTCGAGCCGCAACCGTCCCTTCGTGAACTCCTTGGCGCGCGCCAGCTCGTCCGGTAGGACCTCCGACTCGCCGAGCCTCCGGAGCTCGACCATCGCGGCGTTGACCGCGTCGACCGCCTTCTTCGGGTCGACGCCGATGTAGAGGCCGAGGTAGCCGGTGTCGCGGTGCTTCTGCGTGAAGCTGTGCACGTCGTACGCGAGAGCGAGCCGCTCTCGGATGTTGAGGAAAAGGCGCGAGCTCATGCCCTCGCCGAGAACGGTGTTGAGCAGGTCGAGCCCGTAGCGGTCCGGATGGACGTAGCTGAAAGCGCGGACGCCGAGGCAGATGTGCGCTTGCTCGGTTTCGCGGCGGCGGACGAGCACGCGCGGGCTGTCGAGCGGCGATGGCGGCACGACCGCGAGCGCTCCGTCGGGATCGGCCCGCAGCGACAGTCGATTCCTCACCACACCCAGCGTGGCGGCCTCATCCAGCATGCCTGCCGCGCCGACGACAAGGTTCGGCAGCCGGTAGTGCGCGTCGGCGTACTCCAGGATGTCGTCGCGCGACAGACGCGACACCGACTCTTCGGTGCCCGCGATGTCGCGACCGAGTGGATGGCCCGGCCAGATCAGCTCCTCGAAGAGGTTCTGCACAAGATCCTGCGGCTGGTCCTGATACATCCTCAGCTCATCGAGGATCACCATCCGCTCGCGCTCGATATCCGCAGGGTCGAGCTTGGAGTTGGAGACGAGGTCGAAAAGGACGTCGAAACCAAGCTCCATGTGCTCGGATGGAACGCGAGCCCAGTAGGCGGTCAGCTCCTTGTCGGTGGACGCGTTGACGAAACCGCCGACGCCCTCGATCGCATCGGCGATCTCCTTCGACGAAGGACGCGTTTTCGTTCCTTTGAAGTAGAGATGCTCGATGAAATGAGAGACGCCTGCGAGGCGGTCGTCCTCCAGTCGGGAGCCGGCGCCGAACATGAGCACGACGCTCGTGGATTGGCGCTCAGGCATCGACTCGACCACGAGCCGCGCGCCCCCCGGCAGGGAGTGAACTCGATGCGGGGAGGGCATGGGATCGCCAAGTATAGGTGCCCTAAATAGGACTCCCTTCGCGTAACGCGCCGAGCGCCGCGTAGAGAGTCATCGCGACGAAATCGGCCGGCATTCCGTCCGACACCGCGTCCAGCGCCTCGCCCAGATAGCGCCGCACATTCGGCACGGTGTCCACGTCTGTCAGCTCCAGGCAGTCGCGGATCGCCTCCGCGATCTCGGTCGGCGTTATCTCTTCGTCGCCTGCCTCGTCCGCGACCGAGTTGACCAGGGCGATCGCCTTCCGGATCCGCTCAGCGGCCCGGCCTGGCATCGGACGCAGGTCAGCTCTCGGCCGGCTTGCGCGGGCCGACGACGACGCGGCGCTCGGGCTCCTCGCCGATGCTCGAGCTCGTCACGTCGGGGTCGCCCTCGAGGGCAAGGTGGATCGCCCTTCGCTCGAACGGCTGCATCGCATCCAGCGTGATCGCGTCGCCGGTCATCTTCACCTGGCGCGCCGCCCGCATCGCGATCTCGCGCACCGTGTGCTCGCGGCGCTGGCGGTACCGCTCGACGTCGACGATGACGCGCTCGCCTTCGGCAAGGTGCTTGCCAACCATCACGTTGGTCACGGCTTGCAGCGCGCGCAGCGTCTCGCCGCGCCAGCCGATCAGCGCCCCCAGGTCTCGGCCGCTGATGTCGAGCGTGATCGGATCAGAGCCGGAGCGGACGCTGACGAGGGCGCGGACTCCCATGTGCTTCAGGAGTCCCTCGACCAGGCCTCGGGCGGTCTCGGCCTTGCCGTTCGAGGTTGCCGACGGCTCGGCGCCCTCGGCCTCCTGGTCGATCACGCTGACTTCGACGATTGTCTCTTCCGGGGTCTCGGTCAGGATCCGGACATCGACGTTGCGACGGCTCTCGTTCAGCTCGATCAACGCCGCGTCGACAGCCTCGTCGAGAGTGCGGCCGCGGCCTTCAGCGGATTTCACGTGCGCTATCTCCTTGCCCCTTTTTTCTTGGCTGCTTGCCGGGCTTCGGCCTGGCACCATTGGCGCCGTTCTTCGGCACCGGTTTTGGGCCCCCAGTGGCGCTGACCGAGCCCTTGGCCGGCAGCGACGGCGCCCCCCCTGTGACGGCCCTGAAACGGGCTGGCAGCACGTTCCCCCACCCGACGACGAAGCTCTGCTGAATGATACTGACGCAGTTCCCGACAAACCAGTAGAGGCCGAGGCCGGCGGGGACGTTCAGGGCGAAGTAGCCGATCATCAGCGGAGAGAGCAAGACCATCGTCCGCTGCATCTGCAGGGTCTGAAGCTCCTGCTCCGTCGGGTTCGGCGGCGGCGGCATCTGCAGCATCTTCGACTGGATGAAGGTGGTCAGGGCCGCGAGCAGCGGGAAGACGATGTAGGCGGGTACGGGGAGCGGCACGCCCGAAAAGAGAAGATGGTGGTTCGGGTTTTCGTTCAGGTTCGAGATGAAGAGAAAGTGCGCGGCCACATCGTGGGTCCGGGCAAATCCGGTGAAGACGTAATAGAGAGCGGTCAGGATCGGCAGCTGCACGATCAACGGCAGGCAGCCGACTGCTCCGCCGAGCGGGTTGACCCCGTGCTCCTGGTAGAGCTTCATCATCTCGGCGTTCAGGCGCTGTGTGTCCTTCTTGTACTTCTTGCGCAGCTCGGAGACCTGCGGTGCGAGCTTCCGCTGCTCGACCAGGGTCTTCCGCTGCGTGACCAGCTGGAACTGCTGCAGAGGCGCGAGGAGGAGACGGATGATGATCGTGAGCACGATGATCGCCACGCCGTAGGCGCCGATCGCTTCGAAGATCCCGATCCCCTGGACGTGCGCGTAGATGAACGACAACGCGTTGGCCAGAGGGCCGTACACCACCGTGAGCCACAGGTCGTGGACGGGCTGCAGAAACTTGAAAAAGTCCGTGATCGCCTTCAAATGAATTCAGTGGCTCCTTCAGGGCACCGGGTCGTAGCCGCCCTTGGCGAAGGGGTGGCAGCGGGCGATCCGGGCGGCCCCCATCCGCGATCCCTTGAACCAGCCGTAGCGCTCGATCGCCTCGTACGTGTAGTGCGAGCACGAGGGGTAGTAGCGGCAGGCGGGCGGAAGGATCTTGGAAAAGGACGCCTGGTAACCACGAATCAACAGCAGCAGCAGCTTCGTCATCAGTTCAAATCAGGTCGCCCGAGCCAGCCGGTGCGCGGCCAGCGAAGCCTCCGCCTTCAGGTCGGCGAACGAGACCTCGAGCGCCGCCGGGCGGGCGATCAGGACCACGTCATATCGTATTCCCACCTTGTGGAGCGGCGAATCCGCCCCGAGCATGGTGAGACGCGAAACTTCACGAAGTCGCCTCCGAGCCCGGTTCCTGTCGACGGCGCTCTTGACCGCCCGGCTGACCGTCACCCCAACCCTGTGCTGCAAAGCCTGGTTCGGGACGGCGAAGCCGACCAGCGCGTCACCGCTGTGAAACCGCTTGCCGCTGATCGCCGCCTGGAACTCACCGCGCCGGCGGAGGCGCAGGCGTCTTTTCATCGGGCGCGCCCGGTGCGCCCGGCGCTCAGCCTGCCAGCCGCTGTCGGCCTTTGCGGCGGCGGTTGCGGACCACGTGGACCCCGCCGCGGGTGCTCATGCGGCGCAGGAAGCCATGCACGCGCCGGCGATACCTTTTCTTGGGTTGATATGTGCGTTTGATCGGGCCAGTGTAGCGGAGGCGGCGACGCGCCAATTGAAGTGGCTTGTGATACCAGACCTATCACTTGATCGCTCGCGGTTTGTGCCTTGCGGTATCCACAGGCCAGTGTTATATTCCCCGCCCGGAAGCCACGGAGCAACGGGCACGAAGCAACGCCCTAGTACGAATGCCTTTAGTCGGTGGCATTCATTCCTACAAGTAAGCAACATTTAGTGTTACAACGCCGCTTCCATATTTCGGGATCGACCGGATAGGGGATTTCGGACGGGTCGGCTCGCCAGCCTGTGGAAATCCGGTCCGCTCTTTTCCACAGGCACCAAGGAGGCGGAGCTCATGGTCGAAGAGCTTCGGTTGTATCCGTGGTCGCCGGCAGCGCGAATTGAGGGTCGCTGTCCGGGCGAGCGCGCCGCAACCGAGACACGGGGTTTGGCCCGCCGTTTATCCACAGCATTTGCCCAGCGAAAGGGGCTGCGCTGCACAGCCGCCATGGCCATGGTCCACGGGTCCATCGGCGGCCAACACTAGGAGGTGGTGGCGTGAACCAGGACCAGATCTGGTCGCAGGTCCAGGAGGAGCTGCGCTTTCAGCTTGCCAAGCGGACGTACGACATGTGGCTCAAGAACACATCGGTGGTCTCCGCCGATGGCGGAACGTTTCGGATCGGCGTGCCGAGCAAGCTCGCCAAGGACTGGCTCGAAGACCGTTTCTCGGGACTGATCCAAGAGACGCTGCAGGCGGTTACGGGTTCAGAGGTTGACATCGATTTCGTCATCGCGCCGACCGGGCATCGCCCGGCGCACACGCTGTTCGACGCCGACGGCGACAACGGTTCCGAGAACGGACACGAAAACGTAGTGGAGCCAGTCGTCGAGGCGGCGATTGTCGCGCCGTCGGAGCTCAACGCGCGCTTTCGGTTTTCATCATTCGTCGTCGGACACAACTCGCAGTTCGCCCATGCGGCCGCGAAAGCTGTCGCCGAGGCGCCGGGCGACAGCTACAACCCGCTGTTCCTGTATGGCGGTGTCGGCCTGGGCAAGACGCACCTCATGCACGCGATCGGTCACGAGGTCCACGACCGATTCCCGCGCAAGCGAGTCGTCTACCTCACGTCCGAGCAGTTCACCAACGAGGTGATCAGCTCCATCGCGACCGCCCGCATGGGAGAGTTCCGGCACAAGTACCGCACCGTCGACGTGCTGCTGATCGACGACGTCCAGTTCCTCGCCGGCAAGGACCGCACGAAAGAAGAGTTCTTTCACACCTTCAATGCTCTGCACGAGATCAACAAGCAGATCGTCATCTCGTCCGACCGACCGCCGAAAGAGATCCCGACCCTCGAGGATCGTCTTCGCTCGCGTTTCGAGTGGGGACTCATCGCCGACATCCAGCCACCGGACTTCGAGACCCGCCTCGCCATCCTCCACTCGAAGCTCGGCGACAACAGCAGCCTCATCCCTGAGGAGGTCCTCAGCTTCATCGCCCACAAGGTGCAGCGCAACATCCGCGAGCTCGAGGGCGCGCTCACCCGAGTCCAGGCTTTTGCCGCGGTGCACCAGCGTCAGGTCGACCAGGACGAGGCGGCGCGGCTGCTTTCCGACATCATCCCCGCCGGCACCCGCAAGCCCATCAACGTCGAGCGGATCCAGGCGCTCGTCGCCGACTACTACAACGTCACGCTCGACGATATGAAGGGCAAACGGCGCGACAAGCACATCGTTTTTCCGCGGCAGGTCGCGATGTTCCTCGTCCGCGAGGAGACCCCATCGTCCTTGCCGGCGATCGGAAAAGCGTTTGGCGGACGGGACCACACGACGGCGCTGCATTCCATCGAAAAGATCGCTAACGAGCTGAAGGAAGATGAGCGCCTTCGCTACGAGATCCAGGCTATCCGCGAGAAGCTGTACGTCCAGTGAGCACGTTGTCCCCACGTTTTGAGAACCGGCTTGGGACTAGGGTGGGATGGACCGCAGGCGGACATTTGCTCCCCAACGAATCCACAGCGCGCCTGGCCCCCTACTACGATTCCGCAGACCTTATCCACCGTGCATTTCGATCTGTAAATGATCTCGACATCCACAGTCCGCACAGCGCTTACTGTTATCGGTTACGGATATCTTCTATAAAGAAAATCTCTATCAACGGGGGACAACTGTCGTGAATGCCAAAGTTCTCACAGCTCAGATGAAGGTCACGTGTAAGCCGGCGGTGCTCGGCCAGGCGCTCCAGGTGGTGTCACGTGCCATCTCGAGCAGGACGACGCTGCCAATCCTCAACAACATCCTTATCGAGACCACCTCGGAGGGTCTCGCTTTGACCGCAACGAACCTCGAGATCGGCATTCGCAAGCTTGTCCCGGCCGAGGTCAGCACCGAGGGCTCGACCACGGCGCCGGCGCGCCTTCTGACTGATTTCGTCAGCACCCTTCCAGATGACGACCTGGAGATGACGCTCGACTCCGCGACCCAATCACTAAGCCTCCGCTGTGCGCGGTTTGACACTCACATCAAGTGCATCGAGGCCGAGGAGTTTCCCCCTGGCCCGCGGCCCGATGAAGGAGACCGCCTCGAGGTCGCGCTCGACGATCTGGTCAGCGCGGTGGAGCAGACCCAGATGGCAGCCTCGACCGACGAGGCCCGTCCAGTCTTAACCGGCGTCCTGGTTCAAGTCCAGGGTGGAAACCTGACCCTCGCGGCAACCGACGGGCACAGGCTGGCGGTGCGCAAGCTCGCGGCCGCCGGCGCGACCGATCTAGAGGCAAGCCTGATCGTCCCGGCGCGCGCCCTGGCCGAGCTGTCGAGGGTGCTGAAGGGCGAGCCTGGCAAGGTCGAGGTCATCATCTCCAAGGCCCGCAACCAGGTCTTCTTCCGAGCCGGCACCTCGGAGCTGACCTCCCGGCTGATCGACGGAAAGTATCCAAACTACGCACAAGTTATCCCCAACAAGAGCTCCACCACGGTTCGCGTGGCCACCGGCGAGCTCACGCAAACTGTCCGCGCCGTGTCCCTCTTCGCGCGGGACAGCGCCAACGTGATCCGGGTCAAGGCGCAGGCCGGAGTGCTCACCCTGTCGGCCACCACCAACGAGGTGGGCGACAGCAAGGCCGAGATGTCCGCCGACGTCGACGGCTCTGACATCCAGATTGCTTTCAACGCCCGCTACGTCCTGGACGCCCTCGGAGTGATTGGAGAGGACCATGTCGAGCTTCTCTTCGATGGACCTCTCAGCCCGGGGCTGATGCGACCGCCGGGCAAAGACCACTACCTCTACGTGATCATGCCCGTGCGGGTGGCGATGTCCTGACGGCGGCCGGGTGCGCCTTCGCCGCCTTCGTCTCTTCAACCATCGGAACTACGCCCAGCTGGACCTCTCGCCGGGACCTGCCGTCAACGTGTTCATCGGCCCGAACGGGCAGGGCAAGACGAATCTGCTCGAGGCCGTCGCGATGCTCGCACTGTCGTCGTCGCCGCGGGCTCGGCGTGAGAACGAGCTCGTCGGGCCGGTCGGCCCAGGATCGCGCATCGAAGCCGAGATCGAGAGCGGCCCGACCGACCAGTTGGTCCGCGAGATCGTCATCGCCCTCGACACCGACGGCGAAAGGACGCGGCGCACGATCGAGGTCGACGGGGTACGGCGGCGCTCCGTGGACCTGCCGGGGAACTTTCGCGTCGTCCTCTTCTGGCCGGATGACCTCGGCCTTGTCAAGTCAGGCCCCGACCTTCGGCGCAGGTTCCTCAACCAGATGCTGGTCCAGGTGGAGCCCGGTTACGCGCGGTCGCTGGCCGGCCTTCGCCGTGTCCTCGAGCAGCGCAACAGCTTGCTCAAGCGGATCGGCGCGGGCGAGGGTGGCGAGGACATGCTGGACGTCTGGAACCAGGAGCTGGTCAAGGTCGGCCGGGAGATCGTCGAGGCCCGCACGAGGGCGGTGGCGGAGCTGGAGCCTGAAGCCACACGCTGCCACGCCAAGATCGCGGCCAAAGAGCACCTTGAAGTGCGCTACCTGGGGCCTCCGGAAAACCTTGCGGAAGCTGTGAATAACTCCCTGGCCGATGACCTGCGTAGAGGCTCGACCACCGTCGGTCCCCACCACGACGATTTGCTCATCCTCCTGGACGGCCAGGAGGCGCGTTCGTACAGCTCCCAGGGCCAGCAGCGGACCGCGGTGGTGAGCCTGAAGCTCGCCGAAGCGGCCCTGATCTATGTCCGGTCCGGCGAGCGTCCCGTGCTCTTACTTGACGACGTGCTTTCCGAGCTTGACAGCGAGCGCAGGACGGCCCTCCTCGGGGAGGTCGCGGCCGGCGGGCAGGTGATCGTGACCTCGGTCGAGGCGGGCCCCTTCCCGCCCGATCTGATCGCCCGCTCGATGGTCTGGACGGTGGACGAGGGGACGATCCAGCCCTGTGGATAAGTTGGGCAATATACTGCCGAAAATCCTTCGCCGGCAGCCCGGTGGAGCGCGCCTGTTGGGCACCCAGGTGGCGGTCGCGTTCCGCGCCATTCTGGGCCCCGAGGTTGCCCCCCTTTGCGACCAGGTCGAGCTGCATTCGGGGACCCTCGTCGTGACCACCTCTAGCCCGGCCCTCGCGCACCAGCTGCGCCTCGACTCCGAGACCATCGTGGCCAGGTTGAACCGGGCCGACCTCGGCCGCCGGGTCCGCACATTGCGCGTCCGGATCGGCAACCCGACGATGACGGAATGACGCTCCGCCTGGGCGTCGAGCAGCGCCGCGCGGCCGCCCTGGGGGGTGGTCCGGTCCGCGTCGTGGCCGGTGCCGGCACCGGCAAGACAGCCGTCATCGCCGAGCGATTTCGCCGCCTTGTCGCATCGGGCGTCGCGCCCGCGTCGATCCTGGTCATGACATTCACCGAGCGCGCGGCAGGTGAGATGCGCCAGCGCATCGAAGACCTGGTCGAGTCCGCCGCGCCGGCCGTCGGCACCTTCCACTCGATCGCCCTGAGCTGGCTGCGCGAGGACGGCCGCCGCGTCGGAGTGCCGGCCAACTTCAGGATCGTCGCGGGACCGGACCGCTGGATCCTCGCCCGCGAGCTGATGTGGAGCATCGGCGACGCAGCGCTCACGGCCGACGAGCGGCCGGACGACCTGGTCGGGCCCGTCCTCCAGATGCTCGAGCGAATGAAGCAGGAGCTGGTTCCGCTCGCCAGGCTCGAGGCATGGGCCGCGTCCGCAGAAGACATCGAGCGTGCGCAGCTGATGCGCGCGTGCGTGCGGTTGTTCCGCGCCTACGAAAGGGAGTGCCGCAAACGCAGGCTGCTGGACTTCGACGACCTGCTCCTGCTGGCCGTCCGGATGTTCGAGAAGGAACCTGCGCTGCAGAGCCGTTATGCGGCGCGATACCCGCATGTGCTGGTCGACGAATACCAGGATCTGAACCTCGCCCAAGAGCGACTTGTCGAGCTGATCGCCCGCGATGCGGCTCCTTTCGTCGTCGGCGACGACGACCAATCGATCTACCGATTCCGCGGCGCGTCGCGGGCAAGCCTCGAACGCTTCCTGGGCAGCTTTCCGGCAGCGAGCACGATCACGCTCGGCCGCAATCGCCGCAGCTCGCGCCGCATCGTCGCCGCCGCCGCGGCGCTGATCAGCGGCAACACCGACCGGCTGCCGAAGCAGCTTCGCGCGGCCGGCGGCGGACCATCGGTCGAGATCTGGGAGTGTCCTGACGGCCCGGGCGAGGCGACGGCGATCGCGCGCGAGGCGGCTGACCTAGTCGCGTTGGGAACGCCGCTCTCCTCGATCGCGGTCCTGTGCCGGACCAACGCCATCGCTCGACCGGTCGCGGCCGCGTTCGCGGCGGCGCGCCTTCCGCACGTCGTGATTGGCGGCCATGGCTTCCACGACCGGCCCGAGGTCAAGGACCTGATCGCGATGCTGCGAGTCCTCCGCGACAGCGCAGATCTGGTCGCCATGTCTCGCGTGGAGGCGAGGCCCGCGACGGCAGCGCTCGTGCCGCTTGTCGAAGACCTGGGCGCCGCCGCGCGGCACATAGACGTGCGCGACCTCTTCTTCGAGCTGATGGAGCAGACGCGATACCTCGACGTTGTGCGCAACGGACTCGAGGCCAGCGAGGCCGCCCGCGTGACCGCGAACGTCAGCCGCTTCGCCGACGCAATCGGGGAGTACTGCGAAGCCTCACCAGACCACTCGCTGGCCGCCTACATGCGCCACCTGGAGCTCGTGCTTCTGTCGGGCGAGGACGAGGAGCCGGCGCCGGTCGAGGCCACGGATGCGATCCAGGTCATGACGATCCATCAGTCGAAAGGCCTCGAGTTCGACGCGGTGTTCGTGCCATCGCTGGTCGAAGGCCGGCTTCCGCAATCGGGCCGCTCGCCGCGCTTTGAGCTGCCACCGGGAGTGCTTGAACCGCTCGTGCGCGGACGCGAGGACGTGATCGGCGAAGAGCGACGCCTCCTTTACGTTGCGATGACGCGGGCGCGCCGGCGCCTCTACCTGTCGCGGGCGTCTCACTACGAGGGCGGGCGCCGCTGGCGCGAGTCGCGCTTTCTCGCCGAGGTGCGCGGGGCTGGGCC
Organism: Candidatus Sulfotelmatobacter sp.; assembly: GCA_035602465.1. Taxonomy (GTDB): domain Bacteria; phylum Chloroflexota; class Dormibacteria; order Dormibacterales; family Dormibacteraceae; genus 40CM-4-65-16. The sequence continues at coordinate 32,679 of DATNMQ010000130.1, forward strand.
TCGCACGGTGAGCGAGCGAAAGATCGTGTCGATGGCGCCGGCGGCGCCGAGCGTCCATGTGAACGGCCGCAGCGGCGAGGTGCACCTTTCGTACAGCGCAATCACGTCCTATCGCGATTGTCCGCGGCAATACTGGTACCGCCACGTTCAACGGCTGCCGGTCGTGCAGAGCGCCGAAGCGGTGCACGGGGTGATCCTCCACGAGGTGCTGCGGCGGGCGGGTGAGGGGAGACGCGAAGGCAAGCGAGTCACGGCTCCGCGGCTCAGAGCACTCTTCGACGACGTGTGGCGGACGGTCCCATTCCCAGACGAGCGGCGCGTGCCGACGTTCAAGCGGATCGGTGCCTCCGAGCTCGAGGCTTATCGCAAGCGCGGCGGCCTGGACTCCGTGCCCGTATATCTCGAGCAGGCGTTCAACGTCGCGGTCGATGGCTGGACCCTGCGAGGGGTGATCGACCGCATCGACCGCAACGGCGACGCGTGGCGGATCATCGACTACAAGAGCGGACGCCCGGTCACTCGCCGGAAGCGGGACCTGCAGGTTGCCCTGTACGCGCTTGGTGCCGCAACGGCCCTGAAGCTCGAGCCGCTCGAGCTCGAGGTCGTGTACCTGGCGTCAGGTGAGTCGGTGCGCATCGAACAGGTGGAAAGCCTCGTTCGGGAGGCGCAGGCCGACGGATCGGAGGTCGCCGAGGGTATCCGGGCCGGCCGGTTCGAGGCGCGACCCGAGCGGCGCCGCTGCAGGCTGTGCCCCTACAGGCTCGCCTGCACCGAAGCTCTGTAGCGCGTCGCGAGGATCAGGCACTCGCGGGCGATGTCGGATGACGCGTACGGATAGGCAAGCTCGGCCGCCTTGCGAGACATCTCGCGCCACGTTGGGCCGCCTTCCGCGAGGACCCGCACCTCGTCGAGCAGGTCGGACTCCTTGGGCGCGAAGGCGCCGATTCCCGACTTGACGACAAAGTCCACGTTCGGCGTCTCCTGACCAGGCAGAAAACCCGTGATGACGAGCGGCAGGCCCGTGGCGAGCGACTCCGCGATCGCGCCAGGGCCGGCCTTGGTCACTACCAGGTCACATGCGCGCATGAGCTCGGGCATGTAGTCGACGAATCCCAGCACCAGCATCGGCGTCTGGACCTCCATCTCGACAAGCTTCCGGCGCAGCTTCTCGTTGCGCCCGCAGACGACCACAAGCTGCCAGGAGTGAGGGTCGAAGGAAAGCTCACGCACCTGGGCGGCAAGGTGGCCGACCCCGGCTGCGCCGCCCATGATCAAGACCGTGAAGCGCTGCTCTTCAAGGCCGAATCGGCGCCGCAGCGCCTGCTTCTCACCCGGCGCCGGGGGACGAAAGCGAAGGTCCACCGGCAGGCCGAGGAGCTTGACGCGGTCGGCCGGCACGCGGCGCCGAAGCGCCACCCTGCGGGCTCGTTCCGTCGGTGCTACCACTAGGTCCGCCTGGCTGAAGGTCCAGCCGCGATGAAAGTCGACCAGGTCTGTGATCACTGTCATCAGAGCACGGGGCCGGCCGCTCTTGCGGATGGCCTGATGCGCGATGTGGTTCAGCAGCGGGTGGACCGAAAGCACGACGTCGGGATCGTGCTGCTTCAGCAGCTGCGCGACGACTCTGCGCACGCCCGGTCCGAAGACCGCGCGAATCCCGGCAAAGGTCGGGCGGGTATTGCTCGTGTGATAGAGCGCGCCCCACGCGGTGCGCGACCGCCTGATCATCGGTGAGTAGAGCGACGCGAGCCGGCGGACGATGGCGGGCCCCTGGCCGATCAGCGGGTCGGCGACTGTGACCTCGCACGATGGATCGATCAGCTTGAGCGCGTCCGTGAGCGCGCGGGCGGCGGCGCGATGGCCGCCTCCGGTATCGCTGAAGAGGATCAGGATTCGCGGGGCACCGCCGACCGGCGTCGGATTGAGGGGCGGCGCTGGGGCGCCCGGCGCCGGGTCGGTTACTTGCGTCGCGCGGCGGCGCGGCGCGCGATCCACCGCATGTTGTACGCGGACAGGAGGTAGGTGATGAACCCCATCGCGATGATGGCGATGCTCACCCAGAGGATCGTTCGCTTCGCGAGCTCACCCGGCGACAG
>DATNMQ010000012.1:0-1892 GCA_035602465.1 Candidatus Sulfotelmatobacter sp.
CGGCAGGAATCATTACCGGACGCGACGAATCGCAGCACGGACAACCCTCCAGGAGACCAGGAGGAACCCATGCTTAATCAGAACCAGCCTCGAACCCCATGGACGACGTCCGCACGGCCACAGCGAAGATGCTGGGTCGGACGGGGCCTTCCTTTGAGGGAACTGTCGGAGCCGACGGCCAGAGCCTTCGGACCCACGACGGATTCCCAATTGACTAGGTAGAACATTGGCCATAGGCCATCGATCCACCGGATACCCACAATTCAGGACGCCTTACGACGCCCCACATCCCCCTGTCGGGACTGCCATCGCAGCTGTAGAGCATGGACACTCTGGCCACGGACGGAACGGACACTGGAACAGACGATCGTCGACAGGCCGATGTAAACATCCGTCCTAAGACGTGCCATGGCCGACTATAGTCATAGGTTCAGGTTGAATCCAAAGGTCTTTCAACCTCAGACCCGAACCACTCCCCCATATGTATGCACGGATACGTTCAGCGTCCGAATTTCCGGGTTTACGCCGAAGTGTCAAAACTCCCAAAGTTTGTTCCTATATAAGGGGTGAAATGTCCCCCGTTCTGTGGCGCACGGGTGACCGTCGAACGACAAGCAGGATCGACGGGAGGCCACCCGGGGTCCAGACACCTGCACTCGGCCCAAGCCGTCCTACTCTTCAGACGTATGCTGCCGGCTTGGGACGCAAAGGCGCTACATACTCTTCAGACGTAGGAATACTACTTTTCAGGCATAGACTACACACGCAGACTGCCTACTCTTCAGATGCGGGAAACCCACATGGTCTTTGGACCCAGGAGCATTTCGCCGTCTGTTACTGTTCCTCCATGGGCGTTTGGCCACACGCTCATCAGGTGGGGGAACTTGGAATGTTTGGACATACTCTTCAGTGTTGAAATTGCACCCACGGGCTCAGAGGTGGGATTTGCCCGTGGGCCACGCAAAAACACTACCAACTCTTCAGGTACACGCCGCCTGCTATTCGGATGTGTGCAGCCCACTTCAGGCGTATGTTCTCTCGCTGTGATCGGGCATCTTTACCCACTCTTCACGTAGCTTCTACCTACTCTTCAGGCTACTCTTTCAAGTGCGGACGCTGCCTACCCTTCAGACGCAGAGCTTACCGACTCTTCAGGTGCACGCTGCCTACTCTTCAGGCGATGGGCGCCTGTGCGTGTCCCACAACATCCTGACAGAGACCAAGTCAAGCCGTTCTGCCACTTTTCCTGGCAACCTCCAAATTGGGCTCCCGAGGATGGGGCACACACCAAGCTGTCAAATCTCTCGTTCTTTGTCCTCCCTACGCTGGAAGAGTGGGTACCCTGCCCACATTCACATCGCCTCTGGGCCGCACGACCCAGAGAGGCTCAGCCTCGTTCCAAGCCAAATCCTACGTCTGAAGAGTAGGCACAGTCCAGAGGCAAAAAAGGCCAAAGGTCCACGCGGAACCCTTGGCCTGTCTTGTTATTTCCAGCCGGAAAGCATCGAAGCTCGAGTCTTTCCCCTGGACACATCGGGCGACACGGGATTAGTCTCAGCAGGTCGTACCAACAAGGGTACTCCACCGCTTACAACACCCGGTCACACATCAAAGTCGTCTGCAATGGATGTATCCCCGCACATATTTTAAATTGAAATCCACGAGGGGCCCCGAGGACACTTCCGTCCCCAAGGCGATCCCCGCCCTGTATGATACGAGGCCGAAGCCTATTTGTATTCTCGTCAAATGCACGAGGGTAAAAATCACCGCTTTCTGGCACGGATTCTGACTTAGAGGCGTTCAGCCATTATCCGGCAGATGGTAGCTTCGCGGCAATGCCCGGTCGGGCAGCCGCAAAAACCAATTATCTGAATCAACGGTTCCTCTCGTAC
>DATNMQ010000015.1:0-33054 GCA_035602465.1 Candidatus Sulfotelmatobacter sp.
TCGATCAGTCCCTCGAGCGGGCCCTTGAGCCGGATGCCCATGCTGTTGAGACCGAGCACCGCCTTGAGCAGCTCTTCCTCGGCGCCCTGCACGGCATCGCGCGCCTGCTGCTCGCGATCGCGGTCGTCGCTCCCGGCGCCCACCCGCTTCGCCGTGTACTGGGCCATTCGCAGCTGCTCCTCGAGCTCGGGCCGCAGGGCCGACAGCTCCGCGATCTGCGCCACGATGGTGCGCACGCGCGGCAGCTCGCGATTCGCCTCGTCCACGGTGTAGGTGCGGAGCCTCTGCACGGCTCAACGATACTTCGTTGGATGGACGCCACGACGATGCGTAAGCGCTTCGCCGGCGCGAGCGTGGCGCACCTGGCCACGGCCGGCGAGGACGCGCGGCCGCACCTCGTTCCGATCACATTTGTGCTCGACGGCGACACGCTCTATTTCGCCGTCGACGCCAAGCCGAAACGAACGACCGACCTCAAGCGCCTGAAGAACATCGCGGTCAACTCCGCCGTGGCCGTCCTCGTCGACCACTACGAGGAGGACTGGAGCAAGCTCTGGTGGGTTCGGGTCGACGGCACCGCGCGCGTGGTGAAGGACCACGCCGAAGTGGAACGCGCGCTCGACCTGCTGGCGGACCGCTATCGCCAATATCGGAGTGCACGTCCCGACGGGCCGGTGGTCGCCATCTCGATCGATCGCATGTCAGGTTGGTCCTCAGCCTAGGTAAACCGAGCAGCGAATCCAACCCAGGCCGTTAAGGGATTTTCAGCACGCGCTCGAATGTCCCGTCACCCACAAGGGTGACATGCAGCAGGTAATTGCCCCCGCCGCTCTCGCGGAACGCGATGAATTGGATATGTGTCGCGCTCGGGTCGCCGGACCCGCCCCCGCCGTTGATGACCTGGCCATTCGGATCGATCATCTCGATCTGCAGAGCCAACGTGCCCTTCCCGCCGTCCGGGATCCGGCGCCAGAGGTAATCGCCGGAGACCCCGGTGACCTCCATGTCGACCTCGATGGTCGCCGGCGTGTAGGTCACCGACATGAATCGGAAGTTCGCCGCCCCAAGGCTGGCGGGCTCAGGCAACGGCAAAGCCTGGGCGACGTCAACTCCAAGCGTGGCCCGCAGCGTCCACGAACCGGCGACGCTCATGCGAGGACCTGTCGCCGTGGCAGTGTCGATCGACGAAATCTGCAGGGTGATCCGGGCGCCTGTCAGAGCATCCGGCCAGGCCAGCGGCTCGAACTGCATCGTCTCGTCGCCCGTACGCGTGTCCGTTATCGAGCCCTGGAACTGGTAGCTGCGACCGAATTGATCTCTCAGCACTGTTTCGAATCCAGGGCCCGGGATCGAAGCAGGATTCGAGTGGACGAGCAACACCGTACGGGTGGAGTCGGCATAGGCGCCGACAAGAGTCAATGTGTAACCCGACGAGGTTGCGGTCGAGCCCACGATTGTGATTCGGTCGCGTGCGCCCACCAGGCCCGCATCGCGCAGCCAGTCACCCGCAAAGGGAACCTTGGCGACAACGGTGTCCGCGGCCGGGACGAAATAGGACACCAATGCGAGGAGCACGACCGTCGCCACGGCGCTCAAAGCCACGCGAGGCCAGCGCCGCCTGTGCGGGCGGGGCACGCGCGCCAGCACCCGAGCCGAGACTCGTCCCGCATCCGGGGTCTCGACCGCGAGGTTCTCGAGCCGCTGTTCAAGCAGGTCAGTGGTCATTGGTGTATGTCCTCCACGCGCGCACGCAGACGGGCGCGTGCGCGATGCAATGCTCGCGAGGCGGATTCGGCGCTGAGGCCGACGACGTCCCCGACCTCCCGGGCGTCGAGGCCCGCCCCGTACCGAAGGGCGATCAACGTCCGGTCGCGCAGGGGCAGCAGGCGAATCTGGGCGTGGAGCTGCGCGTCGCGAATGCGCGTCAGCGCCGTCTCCTCCACGGTCTCGGATTGGCGCGGGGCGAGCACCCCGACCCTTATTACCAGATCGCGTAGACGCTGGCGGCGGCCGGCCGCGTCCCGCGCTGCGTTCGCCACGATCCGCCACAGCCACGCGCCCATCGACCCGCGAGACGCATCGAAGGTGCCGAGGCTTCGGACCGCCCTCAGCAGCGCCTCCTGGGCGAGGTCCTCGGCGTCCTGCGGCCGAGCCATGATGGCAGCAAACCGGCAGACGTCCTGCGCGTAGAGCCGGCACAGGTCGTCGGCGCCGATCGGCGCCGTCTTGGACGTCTGCGACTCGGTCAAGGTCAGCGTGGCCCCCATCTTGCCTTGAATACCGGGCTCGGGCCGGAAACCGGACGTCGTGCCCGATCTGAGTCTTGACAGGACGGGACGTCTTGTCTAGTCTCGTCGCGTGCCCGACTCGGAACCCCGGGAACGCATCCTGACTCGGGCCAGGGTGGTCCTGGCCATGGGTGGCAAGCCGACCGTGGCCGATTTCGCAAGTGCGGCCGGCGTCTCCCGGGCGAGCTTCTACCGCGCCTTCCGGTCCCGCGAGGCGCTGCTCGAGGCGTTGAACCGCGCGCCGGAGCCCGACGCCCGCGAGCGGATACTCGACGCCGCGCTCGAGATGGTCGGCGCCCACGGCCTTGCGGCGCTGTCCATGGATGACCTGGCGGACCAGGCCCACGTGTCCCGGGCCACCCTCTACCGCCTGTTCGCGGGCAAGTCGGCCCTGTTCGCGGCGCTCGTGCACGCCTACTCCCCCATCGAGCCGGTGACCGAGGTCCTCAGCTCGCTGCAGGGCGAGCCGCCCGACAGGGTGATGCCCGAGGTGGCTCTCGCGGTGTGCCGCACGATCTATGGCGGGGGTGCCAACCGCACCGGCCTGCTGCGCGCGCTTTTCTTCGAGGTCAGCAGCCTCGCGCCCGACACCGAGGAGGCGCTGCGCGAGGGGATCCTCAAGGTGGTCGGCGCGATGGTCCTGTACATCACGGGGCAGATGTCCGAAGGCCACCTCCGGCAGATGCACCCGCTCCTCGCCCTGCAGTCCTTCATCGGCCCGATCTTCTTTCACCTGATGACACGCCCGGCGGTCGACCGCCTGCTGGGCCTGGACGTCGACACAGAGCAAGCGGTCACCGAGCTGGCTCTCGCCTGGCTGCGCGCCATGGCGCCATAAGGAGGCAACTGATGAGCGAGGCCTACGCCGTCGAGGTCGACAACGTCTCCAAGTCGTTCGGCGGTTACAAGGCGCTCAACGGCGTGACGCTCCGCGTGCGTCGGGGCGAGATCTACGGCTTGCTCGGCCCCAACGGCGCGGGCAAGACGACCTTGATCCGTCACCTCGTCGGTCTGCTCAAGGCTGACGGCGGGACTGTGACTGTCCTCGGGCAGAGCATGCCCAACGTCGCCGTGCTCGGCAAGGTCGGCTACATGACTCAGCAGGCCGCGCTCTATCCCGCCTTGTCGGTCGAGGAGAACATCCAGTTCTTTGCCGCGATCAACGGCGCGGACGAGGGAGTGAAGGACGCGCTCGAACGCGTGCGGCTCTACGACCGCCGCAAGTCCGTCGTCGCGACGCTCAGCGGCGGCATGCGCCAGCGCTGCTCCCTCGCGTGCGCGCTCGTGCACCATCCGCAGCTGCTGCTTCTCGACGAGCCGACCGTGGGCATCGATCCTCAGCTCCGCGTGCAGTTCTGGGAGGACTTCCGCCACATGGCCGAGGGTGGCACCACGATCATCGTGTCCAGCCACGTCATGGACGAGGCCGACCGATGCCAGCGCCTCGGCCTGATCCAGTACGGCCGGCTCCTCGAGGAGGGCTCGCCGGCCGAGATCCGCGCCAAGGGCGGCTCGCAGAACCTCGAAGAAGCGTTTCTCTCCCTCGCGGGGAGGGGCGAGTCATGAGCGGGCACCGCGTCCGAGCAATCACGCGCAGGCTGCTGCAGGGCTTCCGGCGCGACCGCAGGACCCTTGCCCTCCTGTTCGTCGCGCCGCTGATCATCCTTGGGCTCCTCGGCTACCTGATGCGAGGCTCGTCCACCGCGCCCTCGGTCGGCATCGCCAACGAAGACTCGGGCCCCCTGGGTGCGGTCGTCGCGGAGAGCCTGAGACATTCGAGCCTGATCAGCGCCACCGACATCTCGGCCGCCGACGGCGACGCCAAGCTCAAGGACGGATCGCTGGCGGCCTACATCGTCTTCCCCTCCGACTTCAGCCAGCAGGCACAGGCCGGCAACGTTTCCCCGGAGGTCCACCTCGAAGGGTCGCAGCCCGGCCGGAGCACGCCCGTGGTCCAGGCGCTGCAGCTGGCGCTGTCCTCGGTCGCGGCGCAGGCGTCGGGGCGCGGCATCCAGTTCGCTCCGCGGATCACCTATCTCTATGGCGGGAAGAACTTCGACACGCTCGACTATTTCGGCGCGGCCTTCATCGGCCTCGTCGTGTTCTTCCTCGTGTTCGTGATCACGATCGTGGCCTTTCTGAACGAGCGTTCCCAGGGGACGCTGGAGCGGCTCATGGCTAGCCCGCTGCGGCGCGGCGAGATCGTGCTCGGCTACATGCTCGGGTTCACGGTCCTCGCTCTGGTGCAGTCGGCCGAGGTGCTCGCCTTCGCCCTCGCCATCCTCAAGGTGCATAACCAGGGCAGCGTGCTCGTGATCTTCGCGATGGAGGCGCTCATGGCGCTGGTCGCCGTGAACCTCGGCATCTTTCTCAGCATGTTCGCCCGCTCGGAGTTCCAGGCCGTGCAGTTCATCCCGCTCGTCGTCGTGCCGCAGGTCCTGCTGTCCGGGATCATCTTCCCCGTCTCGTCCGAGCCGAAGGCGCTGCAGATCCTGTCCGACGTGCTGCCGCTCACCTACGCGGTCAACGGGATGCGCGACATCATGGTCAAGGGTGCCGACCTCACGTGGTCGTCGCTCGACCTGGACGTCGCGGTCGTCGCGGCATTCGGCATCGCCCTGATCGTGGCGGGCACCACCACGCTTCGCCGTACCCTTGCCTGAGTGTTTTTGGTGTGTTCGGAGAGGTGTGGCGGCAAGCTTTTCCGCGCCCTCTTCGCGGAGGTCGACCTCGCCGCGACCGGTGAGTACCAGGACCACCGCATCGTGCAGGCTGCTTATGTCTGCCTGAACTGCGGCTCGCCCGCGGTCGACCTGGGCGAGGTGCCCGCCGCGATGCAAGCGGAAGCCGAGGAGGACGCACGACCCGTCGTGATGGCCGAGGTCCTCTGCCCCGTCTGCGAAACCATGGTCCAGCTCGACGCCGACCTCGAGTGCCCGAACTGCGGGTCTCCGCTCGAAGTCGGTCTTTAGGTGAGCGAGGCCGTGCCGACCAGGACGTCGAGCATCGCCCGCACCGCCGCCGCGTCGCGCTGACGCAGCGCCGCCCTCAGCGCGCGGACCGCGCGAGGGGTGTCGAGGTCATCAGTAAGCGCGGCGCTGAACTCCGCCATCAGCGCGCGATCCGGAGCGAGCCGCCTGCCGCCTTGCGCCCGCCGATCGTCGGCCAGAAGCTTGTCCAGCCGGTCGACCAACCGGACCGTTCGGGCGAGCGCCATCCAATCGAAATCCCAGTCGCGCCCATAGCGGTGCGACACGAGGCACAGTCGCACGGCGGCGGCGGGCGCGCGCTGCAGCGCCTGGCTGACCTTGACCAGGTTGCCACGGGATTTGCTCATCTTGTGGCCCTCGTAGCGGACCATCCCGGTGTGCATCCACGTCCGCGCGAACGGCTTCTTGCCCGTCAGCGACTCCGACTGCGCGCGCTCCGATTCGTGATGGCTGAACACGAGGTCCCGCCCACCGCCGTGGATGTCGATCTGCGGACCCAGGTAGCGCATCGCCATCACCGAACACTCGATGTGCCAGCCGGGTCGCCCTTCGCCGAACTCCGAAGGCCACGCGGGCTCGTCCGTGCGTGACGCCCGCCACAGGGCAAAGTCCAACGGATCCTGTTTCGCGTTCGGACCAACCGTCCCGAGAAGATCCTCGTGCCGGAGCTTGAGGAGCATCGAGCGCCGGCTTCGGTGTGACAGGCGGCCATAACCCGGGTATGTGTCGACGTCGAAGTACACCGCGTCGGTCTGGTACGCGTGGCCCGAACGGCGCAGCCTCGCCGTCGCAGCGAGAATTCTCGTGATCTCGTCCGACACGCGCGGCACCACGTCGGGTGGCCGCAAGCCGAGCGCAGTCATGTCGCGGATGTGGACCTTCGTCTCACGATCTGCCAGGTCGCGCCAGTCGATGCCGTCGCGCCGCGCACGCTCGAACAGCGGGTCGTCGATGTCGGTGATGTTCTGCACGTACTTGACCCGGACGCCGTTCGCTTCGAGGAATCGGACGAGCACGTCGAAGATGGAGAACGTGAAGGCGTGGCCCATGTGGCCTGAGTCGTAGGGCGTAACGCCGCACACATAGAGGGTCAGCGGCTTGCGGGGCGCCGGAGAGATCGAGACCTTGCGCTCAGTGAGCGTGTCTCGCAGCCGAAGGCGGATCAGCTTCGTCTAGCTCTGATGCGCCGCTACGGCGGCGTCCGCGCGCAGCGCGTCGACTTTGTTCGTCAGCTCCCAGGGCACTCCCAGGTCGTCGCGTCCGAAGTGGCCGTAGGCGGCCGTAGGCCGGTAGATCGGACGCATCAGGTCCATGTGCGCGATGATCGCCGCCGGTCGCAGGTCGAAGTGCCGGCGAATCAGCGCGAGGAGCTCTTCCTCCGACTTGCTCCCGGTGCCGAAGGTCTCGACCGCGATCGAGGTCGGGTGCGCCCGCCCGATCGCATACGAGACCTGGACCTCGCAGCGCTCGGCAAGACCCGCGGCGACGAGGTTCTTCGCGACGTGCCGCGCGGCGTAAGCCGCGGAGCGGTCGACCTTGCTCGGGTCCTTGCCGCTGAACGCGCCACCTCCGTGCCGCGCGACGCCCCCGTACGTGTCGACGATGATCTTGCGCCCGGTCAATCCCGCGTCGGCCGCGGGCCCTCCGAGGACGAAGCTCCCGCTCGGGTTGACCATGATCTTCGTCGACGCGTCGACGACCTGGCCCGTGAGGACCGGGTCGATGACCAGCGCGCGCACTCCCTCGGTGATCTCCTTCTGGGTTGCGCTGGCGGCGTGATGGGTCGAGACGACGATCGCCTCGATGCGCTTCGGCCGGCCGAACTCGTACTCGACCGTGACCTGCGTCTTTCCGTCCGGGCGCAGGAAGGGCAGCTTGCCCGACTTGCGGGTCTCGGCGAGCTTTTTGGCCAGCCGGTTGGCGAGAGCGATCGTCAGCGGCATTAGCTCAGGGGTCTCCTTGCAGGCGAAGCCGATCATCATTCCCTGGTCGCCCGCGCCCTGCATCTCGAAGGGGTCTCTCTCCTGCGCGTCCGCCCGCTCCTCCAGCGAATGGTTGACCCCGGCGGCGATGTCCGGTGACTGCTCTTTCAGGTAGACCTGGATCAGCGCGTGGTCGGCGTCGAAGCCGATCGCTTCGTTGTTGTAGCCGATCGCTCCAATCGTGTCGCGGATGGTGCGCTGGATGTCGAGCTCGGCGTGGGTCGTGACCTCGCCGATGACGACGCACAGGCCTTTGGTGATGGCGGTCTCGCACGCAACGCGCGCGTGAGGGTCCTGAGCGAGCATCCCGTCGAGCACAGCGTCCGAAACCTGGTCGCAAACCTTGTCGGGATGCCCTTCGGTGACCGATTCAGACGTGAGAAGAAACGAACGCGAAGAGCTGAAGGAGGTAGTCACAAACGGTAAGGATAGCCGGGGGCCTTATTCCCTCTCCCCTTGAATTGACCGAGGGCCCTTCCCTCTCCCTGCAGGGGAGAGGGCCAGGGTGAGGGCAGCGGAATGGCATCACGCCCCGTTGTGGTGCCGGCTGTCCTCCGGTTCCTGCCCGAGCAGCTGCGCCTGCAGCGCGAATATGTCGTCCAGCACGCGATCTATCCGCCGTCCCTCGAGCCGGTGCTCGGCGATCATGCCGGCCCGCTCGAGGTGGCGCCGCAGCAGCGTTCCGAGCGGCCCGTCGATGCGCGACTGGCCTCGGATCTGCGCCTCCTCGAGAAGCTGCAGGCACCGGTCCAAGGCAAGCTGCCTCGACCGGTGAGCCCGGACGTTCATTCCGTCCCCAGCACCTCGACCCGACCCTCGCTCGTCACGCGGACGTGCACGGTGTTGAGGGCCGGAAGAGAGTACGCGTCGACCGGGCGGCCGTCAGGCGTGAACGCTGCCGGGTGGCAGGGACAAGCCAGGTTGCCGTTGTGCCCGTCCCACCACAGCTCGCACGGAAGGTGGGAGCAGATCGAGGAGACGGCGGTCACCGAATCGCCACGGCGGAAGACAAACGCCCCGACGCTGCCGGCGACGACCTGCTTGCCGTGTCCTTCCTGCAGGTCGGCAAGCGCGGCGACGTCGACCCAGCGGCCGCTCGTGGGGGTGATCGGCTCACCTCCGGCGCGCGCGACCAGCTTGGCCTCGGTCGCCCGGCCGATGATGCCTCCTGTGGCCGCGCCTGCGGCCAGCCCGAGCCCGGCGACAAGCGCCATCCGGCGCGTGACAAGCCCCTCGCTGGGCTGCTGCTCCAGCGCCTGGGCGAGGCGCTTGCGGAACGCCGGGTGCATTCGCTGGGGCCCCTGGCTGGTGCCGGCGAGGCGCGCCGCCGCCGTGATCGCCTCCTTCTCCTCGGCATCACCGCCGCGCAGCTTCAGCCGGCGGCCGCGCAGGAGGTCCGCGACGATTTTTTCGAGGCGGTTCTCAGGCTTGCCGTTCATTCTTCCAACCGCACCTTGGCCGCCGCGCGCAGCGCGCGCAGCTGCATCACCTTGACGGCCCCAACCGTGGATTTCATCTCCGCAGCAACTTCCTTCAACGAATACCCGTGTAGGAAACGCAGCTCGAGGACCCGCCGGTAGTTGTCCGACAGCTGGCCGAGGATCCGCTGCACGGTCTCTGTTCCCTCTTCGGAAGGAGGCTCGGCGGCTGGTGTTACGAGCATCAGGTCCTCGCGCAGCTCTGCCTCGGACAGCCCGAGCCGGACGCTCCAGAATCCGCCGAGCACGGAGCGGGCGGTCGCGAAAAGGTAGCCGCGGATGGCGCTGGCGGGCGCGCCCTGCCTGAGCCGGGGGATCGCTTTCATCGCCACCTGCTGGGTCAGGTCCTCGGCGTCCGGCCGGTTGCCGACGCGGGCGTAGATGAACGCGTAGACAAGCTCCAGCTCGTCGAGCGCGATGTCCGTCGCGCGCGAGGCGGCCGGAAGCTCGAGGATCTGTCCCGATTCGCCGGCTGCGGCCTCCTCAGAGTCGCGGCCGGCCGTCATCGCCTTCCTACTTGAAGAGGTTCCCGCAGAGCAGGTAGTTGGCGTTCGAGCCCTCCATGTCGGGTCCGGCGTGGACCACCACGTACCAGGTTGCGCTCGGCGGCGGATACGGAGCGCTGACCGTCGACTGCGTGTCGGCGTTGCCGGACTGGTCGGCCACAACCTGGTTCAGGGCCAGGGCGATGCTCCCACGCTGGTCGCAGCTGCCGACGTGGATGTGCGAGATATGGGACGACGAGGCCTGGAGTCCGCTGATCTTCAACTCGACCATGGTCGACCCCTGCTGCGGGGTCACGATGATGGTCCCCGCCGCTGTCGTCGTGGCCGGCGGCGCGGGCGCAATCGGGAAAGTGAGGCCGACGGGGCCAGATGTCGGCGAAGGGCTTGGTGCCACCGACGGGCTCGCCACCACCGGCGGGGACGAGCTCGACTGGCCTCCACAGGCGACGACGCACGCGGTCACCGCTACCACGGCGAACCATTTCTTCGCAGACGTCAATCCGGCTCGGCACCGTGTTCTTGCATTACCGCAGCAGGTTACTGGAGCGGGCCGAGAATGGAACCCGGCCCGCAACAGATTTCGACGAATGGCGGCTCTAGGCCGGATTCACTCCGGCCGTCGCCCGGCGCGTTCGACCAAATGCCGCCATGCAATGTGTAACTCGGGGGGGTTCCACGGGGGAGGCCTGCCTCCCCCGTGACGTTTATGCGTGCCGCGGCAGAGGGGTCGTGCGCCGGCGGCGCCAGACGATGTAGCCCAGCAGTCCGACGACCACGAAGGGTCCGATCGCGCCGAGCCCGCTTACGAAGTAGTTCAGGGTGGTCACGAAGTTGTGCGCCGCCTGGCTGAGGGCGGTGGCAAAGCCCCAGCTGTCCGGCGTGGTCGACGAGACCGGCGCGCCCGACTCGGCGAGCGTCACCGTGATCGAGCTGTAGGAGGTGTTGTCGTCGAGGTACTTGATCTGCCCCTTCAGCTGCTCGATCTGCGCGGTGATCTGGCCGATCTGGTTCTGCACGGCGATGATGTCGTTGATGTTCGTCGCCTGCTTGAGCAGCGCGAGCATCGCGTCGTGCTGCGCCTCAGCGTTGACGAGGCGCGCCCGCAGGTCGACGTACTGGGCGCTGACGTCTGTGCCCGTGATGTGCTCGCTCTGGACCGTGCCGACCTTGGAGAGCTGGTCGATGGTCGAGTCGAACTGGTTGGCCGGAACCATGAAGTTGACCACGGCAGTCCGGATCCGGTTGTCGCTGCTGCCGGTGCTTCCGCCCGCCTGGGCGTCGGTGCCGGCGATGTAGCCGCCCGCGGCCTCGACCAGCGTGCGGACCTGGGAGAGCTTGCTGTCGAACGAGCCGGAGCTGACGGTGACGCTGAGCTGAGCCTGGCGGATCACCGGCGGCCCCTGCAGCGTCGGGACTGTCTGCGACGGAACGGTTGTCCCCCCAGTGGTCGCGCCGCCGCCCGAGCCATTGGTCTTAGTCGCGCCTCCGCCCGCGCTGAGATTGCCGCCCTGCGGCGCGACAGTCGTGCCGTTAGACGTGGCGGCGGTGCTGCCGGCGCTTTCGGCGCCGCCGCAGGCGGCCGCCCCGACGAGGATCGCGACGACGACGAGGAGCTTTTTCATTTTTGATCGGCCTCCTGGGCGCGAGAGTTGTGACTGACCAAACGTCCCCACCCCCGCCACGTAACATCTCGGCGTGCTTCAGGTTCGAAACCTCGCGGTTGACGTCGCCGGGCGCCGCGTCCTGACTGACGCGACGTTCATCGTCGCGCTCGGGGACAAGGTCGGCCTCGTCGGGCGCAACGGCGCGGGCAAGACCAGCCTGCTCAAGGTGGTGTCCGGCGAGGACGACCCCGCCTCCGGGCTCGTTCTGCGACGCGGGACTCTCGGCTACGTACCCCAGAACCCACGGCCGCGCGCCGAGGCGTCGCAGCCCGCCTTGTCCCACGTCCTTTCGGGCCGCGGGCTGGACCGCGCCGCGGTCCGGCTGGCGGAGCTGCATCGCGCGCTGGAGCACGACCACTCGATCGCCAGCATCGAGCGCTACTCGGAAGCCGAGGAGCGCTACCGGATGGACGGCGGCTACTCAGGCGAGTCGGAGGCGCGGCGCATCGCTGCCGGACTTGGGCTGCGGCTCGACCGCGTCGACCTGGCGCTGGGTGTCCTGTCGGGAGGTGAGCGGCGTCGGGTCGAGCTTGCCCGGGTGCTGTTCGCCGACCCGGACCTGCTGCTCCTCGACGAGCCGACGAACCACCTCGACAGCAACGCCAAGTCGTGGCTGATGGATTTCCTCCGCGATTACCGCGGCGGGGCGATCGTCGTGAGCCACGACCTCGCACTCCTCGACGCATCGATCACCCGGGTCCTGCACCTCGACGCCGGGCGTCTGATCGAGTATCGCGGCACGTACTCGCAGTACCAGCGAGCGCGCGAGGCCGACGAGAAGCGGAAGACCTCGCTGGCGCACCGCCAGGAGGCGGAGATCAAGCGCCTCAGCGTGCTCGCGGAGGTGATGCGGCGCCAGACCGAGAAGCGCGCCAAGCAGGCCAAGTCGATCTTCACACGCGTCGAGCGCATGAAGGCCGAGCGAGTCATCGCCCCCCGCCGAGAGAAGAAGGTCAAGATCCGCTTCCCGGAACCCCCGCACAGCGGCCGCGTCACGCTGACGGCGAGCGGCCTGTCGAAGGGGTACGGAGGGCCTCTCGTCTTCAGCAACGTTTCGTTCGAGGTGGAGCGCCGGCAGCGGCTGCTCGTGATGGGCCTGAACGGCGCCGGCAAGACGAGCCTGCTGCGCATCATCGCGGGCGAGAGCGAACCCAACGCGGGCAGCTTCCGCCTCGGCCACGGCATCTCGCTCGGCTACTACGCGCAGGAGCACGAAGGCATCCGCGCGGGCGTGACGGTGCTCGCGCACATGCGCGACCAGTCCGACGCCGACGAGCGCGAGCTGCGCGCGCTGCTTGGGATGTTCAACCTGACCGGCGACATCGCCCGCCAGGACGCGGCGACCCTTTCGGGCGGCGAGAAGACCAAGCTCGCGCTGGCGCAGCTGGTGGCGGGCCGCCACAACCTCCTGCTCCTGGACGAGCCGACGAACAACCTCGACCCGCCGTCGCGCACGGGCGTGGCGCGGGCGCTGGCCGCATGGCCGGGGACGATGGTGATAGTCAGCCACGATCCCGAGTTCGTCGAGGCGCTGCAGCCCGGGCACGTGCTGTTCCTGCCCGAGGGCAGGGTCGATTACTGGGAGGAAGACCTGCTCGACGTCGTGTCGATGGCCTGACCGACAATAGGCCCCGTGAGCGTCGAGGCGCGCGAGGTCGTCATGCCCGAGCTGCAGGGCGCGGAAGAGATCACGATCGGCGCCTGGAGTAAGCAGCAGGGCGAGCACGTCGACGAGGGCGAAACGCTGATGGAGGTGCACACCGACAAGGTGAACGCCGAGATCCCGTCGCCGGTCGGCGGGGTAGTCGAGGCGCTGCTGCTCGAGGTCGGCGACCCGGTCGTTCCCGGACAGCCCATCGCCCGCATCGCTCCGGACTAGTCCCAGTGCGGGTCGCCGTACTCGGGGGCGGCGTCATGGGGGCGGCGGCCGCGTGGCGGCTCACCAAGCGCGGCGCGGAGGTGGTCTGCTACGACCGCTTCTCTCCCCCTCACGCGCTCGGCTCGTCACACGGCGAGTCGCGCATCATCCGTACCGCCTACTTCGAGGGGCCGTGGTACGTTCCCCTGCTGCAGGAAGTATTTCCCCTGTGGCGTGAGCTCGACGCCGCGACCGGGGCGGACCTGCTGACGATGACCGGCGCCTTGATGCTGGGCACTCCCGCGAGCGAGGCGGTGAGGGGCGCGATCTCTTCCGCGGAGACTCACTCACTGCGCGTGGAGGTGATCGAGTCCGGCGAGCTGCGCCGCCGCTATCGAGGACATGTCGTGCGGGACGGCGATCTGGGTGTGCTCGATCTGCAGGCCGGGTTCCTTCGTCCGGAAGCGGCGGTCGGCGCGTTGCTCTCGCAGGTGCCGCATGTCGAGCGCAACACCGCGATCACATCCATCGCGGACCTGCTTTCTAACTTCGACGCGGTGGTCGTCGCGACGGGCCCGTGGATGTCCGAGCTGATCGACTGGATTCCGCTCGAGGTCGAACGCCAGGTGATGACGTGGTTCGCCATCGAACCCGGCGCGGATTGGCTCAGGCCGGACTCGTTCCCTGTCTTCATCCGGCAATCCGACGAGATCGGCGACGTGTACGGCCTCCCGACCCTCGACGGGTCGTCGGTGAAGGTCGCGCGCCATCACGAAGGCGCGCCGACCGCCCCCGAGAGACTCCATCGCGAAGTGGATGACGAGGAGCTCGAGCCGCTGCGCCGCTTCGTGGGCGAGTACTTGCGAGGCGTCACCACGCAGGTGACGCGCACGGTCGTGTGCATGTACACCAACACTCCGGACGAACATTTCGTCATCGACTTCGCACCACACGACCGCCGCGTCGTGGTGCTCAGCGCGTGCTCGGGGCACGGGTTCAAGTTCGCGCCGGTGATCGGTGACATCGCGGCCGACCTCGTCCTCGAGGGCGAGACACGGCGCGACATCTCACACTTCGCTGCGGCGCGGTTCGCGACCTCGCAGGTACCACACGACCACGACAGCCACCACCAGTAGCGCAACTCCGATCGCGGCCTTCTCGATCGGACCGCTGATCCGGTCGTAGTTGCGTCCGAGTTCGTAGCCGACCAGCGCCAGCGCCGCGCACCATGGCAGCGCGCCGACAAATGTAAGGACGGTGAACCGGACCAGCTCGATCCGCGCGAGCCCGGCCGGAAATGAGATGTATGTGCGGATCACGGGCAGGACGCGGCCGATGAGAACGGCCAGCAGGCCCCAACGGCGAAACCATCCGTCCGCCAGCTCGAGATGATGGCGCCGAATGCCAACGTATCTTCCTGGGCCGAGAAGGAGCGGTTCGCCGAACCAGGCCGCGAGCCAGTAGGCGATGAGCGATCCGACGAGGTTCGCGACGGCGCCGGCGACGATCGCCACGACCAGGTTCATGTGACCGGCCGCGGCGAGCAATCCCGCGGTTGGCATGATGATCTCGCTGGGAAACGGAAGTCCGCAGCTCTCGCCGACCATGAGGACGAACACGGCGAGGAGGCCGTAGGCCGCGATGAAATTGGAGAGGGCGGTGGTCAAACCGTCTGAACCGAGGTCGCCTTGACCGCCCTGAACGGCAGGGTTCTCACCTGCTGGTCGTCGATGATCACCTCGATGTTGTAGAAGCCGGGGTCGTTGATCGCCACACTCGTCAGGTTGATGACGATGTTGGCGGCGAGGTCCCAGCCGTGCGGGTAATCGGCGGGCACCTGGCGGGCGGGCAGGTTGAGCATGACGGGCTGTCGCAGCACGGCCTTGCCGTCCTCGTCGGTGCAGTGGACCTCGACCTTGTGCGGGCGCTCGCTTTCGATCCGCGTCGTCAATACGCGGAGGACGACGACGCCACCGAACGGAGTTGGATACTGGTCCCGGACGAGCGTGTCGAATCCCGCGCCAAGGATGTAGACGAGTCCGTTGGGCGGGGCTTCAGCGGCGTTGGCGAGGAGTGCCCAATCGAGTCTCATTTGAAGTCATTATCGGGGGCTCGCGAAGCGGACCACCTGAAGCCCGCCGGTGCCGGCAGCGGCGGGTTGCGTTGTGCTTCGAAACCCGCGGGAGTCGGCACCCGCGCTAGGTCGACCCCTCAGTAGAACTCCTGGCATATCAGCGGCGCGAATGGGTCCTGTCCCCTGGGCATGCACAGTTTGGGGAATCCGTCATATCCCCCCGTGACGCAGCCTTGGGCCGGAATCGGCTGTCCCTTCTGACATGGCACCTCTGGTGTTGGGCAGACGAGCGGACCATTCCCCGGGCCGCAGTTGGTAGGTGGGCCCGGGCAATTGGTGCCCGGGGCGCAACTACCTTGAGGACCGATCGGGCAGGGCGTTCCAGTGCCAGCGCCGCAGGTGGGCGAAGGGCATGGCGTGCCGGTGCCCGGCCCGCAGTAGTTTGTCGGTGGACATGGCGTTCCGGTGCCCGGCCCGCAGTTATTGGTCGGTGGACAGGGTGTGCCGGTGCCTGGTCCACAATTGGGACCCGCGGTCCAGCTGTATCTGACCGGAACGACCTGCTTTGTGGTCCCGTTGTCGGCGAAGATCAAGACGCCGCCCGCGAGGATAAAGGCCTGTTCGAGTGCGTCTACGGTCCAAGCGAAAGTCGCGTCGGCGGTGAACGGGGCCTTACCAGCCGGCGGCTTGAAACTCACAGTCACCGGTCCATATGCCCCGTTGAGGAGGTCGTGGAGCTCGATACCTCCAATTGCTGCATAGGCGGCGGCGTCTAGCTTCACTGACGGGCCGGCACCCTCGACGACGACCGACTGGTGAGCCGGTGCAACCTGGCCCGGCGTAACAGGTAGCTGTCCAGAGGTAGAAAGTCGGTAGTTCGTCGGACCATATATGTAACTCACAGTGCGACTCCGGTTCTCGGCCGCGGAGTGTCCGGCGAAGTCGGCAGGCAGCCCAAGATTTCCGTTGACAAAGACGCGCACGCGGCCGTCCGGCAGAACGATCACGTCGGCGTCACCTCCGAACACGTTCTCCGGCTTGCGGTTGGTCCAGCTCAACCCATCGACCGAGGTCGCTGACCAGAGACAGCACATGTAGAGCGAGTGGTAGAACATCTTGAGCGTGCCGTCGGGCAACCTGAAAACACGCGGATGGCCGGCGTCACCAGCTGCGCTCGGCTGGCCATCCGGCCCGCGTGGAATCTCTGGACCGTCGAGTGGGTTGATCCGCACGCCCGGATCTTTCTGCCAGTTCAACCCATCCTTCGACGTCGCGCTCAGGATCTCGGAGGCCTTGATGTTGAAGAACATGCCGACCGTGCAGTAAGCGCGGAGTGTGCCGTCGGGCAACTCCAGGACGTCACTGAACATTCCGCTCTCAGAGAGGCAGGTCGGGTTGTTCAACTCGGGTGGAACGATCGTTCCCGCGACGGACCAATTCTTCGCATCGGTCGATCTGTAGAGCTTCGCCGGAGCCGGATTGGTTTCAAACGCGCGATAAGTTCCATCCGGGAGACGGACCGGAACGTAGTAGCCGATGGGACTGTCGCCCTCGTCGATCCAGTGGAGTCCATCGCTTGAGATCGCCGTCACGTAATACGCATCTTGTCCCGCCAAGCCGTCTGGGCCGGTTGCGAACGACCGCCACCGGCTGAAGACCTGGCGATACCCGCCATCAGGGAGGGCGATGACGCGGTTGTCAATTGAGTTCTGCCGGACGACACCTTCATAGGTCCAGGCCAGGATCTGAGGATGCGCGGCGGGTGTGCTCGACGGATGACTGGCGGATCCCGCGGAAGTACAGGCCACCGCGGCGACGAGGACCGCCACGAAAGTGATGCGGATCATCCCCTTCCCGGGGCAGCCTACATCCCCAACGGAGATTGTCAAATGATGCGGGGTGGGCCTGGGTGGCCTCGATCCACCGACCAGCCGATTATGAGTCGGCCGCTCTAACCAAACTGAGCTACAGGCCCATGAGCCCTGAGTCTATCCAGGGCCCAAGGACCGGTCGGGCGTTTCGGCCTCCGCGGCATCTGGAATATCGACCCCGTGGAGAGCGTTTTCGCTCTTGGAGGTTTGACATAGCAATGTTTGCAACGGGAATCTTGATCCTGCGTCTCGTCATCGGGCTGACGGTCGCCGCCCACGGCGCCCAGAAGCTTTTTGGCTGGTGGGGCGGGCCTGGCATGAAGGGTTGGACCGGCGCCATGAACCGCATGCGCATCCGGCCGGCCGCGCCATGGGCCTGGATGTCCGCGCTCGCCGAGTTCGCGGGTGGCCTGGGCCTCGCCCTGGGCTTCCTCAACCCGCTACCGAGCTTCGCCATCGCCGGATCGATGATCGTCGCAATCGCGCTGGTGCACCTGCCCAAGGGCTTCTTCATCGGCAAGGGCGGCTACGAGTACAACCTGGCAATCCTCGCCGCAGCGGCCGCCGTCGCCCTGACGGGTCCCGGCGCCTACTCGCTGGACGCCGCGGTGGGCATCCACCTGCCCGAGCCGGTCACGCTGATCGTGATGACGGTCCTGCTGATCGTCGGCGTCGTGGCGACGCTGGGCACCCGCGCGCCAGAGCCCGCGGCCGAACCCAAGCCCCAGACGACCTAGGCGACCGCCCGGCGGCCTTCGGCTTCCCGCGTCGCGGTGACAAGCGAGCGGAGCCAGGCCGCCGCGGCAGACGCCGTCGGCACGTGGGCACGCGCGAGCGCGACCATCACCTCAGGAAGCGCCGCGGCGTTGGGCACCACCAGGTAGCGGTCTTCCCAGCGCGGACCGAACTTCTCCTTGAACCGCTGCAGCGAGCGGCTGCGCTGGAACCGGTCCAGACCCCAGTACATCGCCCGCAGCGCGCGGTCTACTCCGCGAGGGACGTCAGCCGAGGCGATGACCCGCGGCGCGACGCCGAGGCTCAGCTCCGCGATTCCTCGTCCCCGGGCCTCCTCGATGGATCGGACGATCAGCGACTCCATGACCCCATATGTGCTCTCCGGCCGGCGCCGCATCAGGTCCAGCGTCCACGCATTTTTCGCGGCCACGGGCAGCCAGCTGACGAACGCCTCCAACCGGCCGTCCGCGGCGAATGCAAGGCCGACCACGATGTCTGGGTCGGCGAGTGTCGCCAGCGTCCCAAGGCTGTAGCGCAGCTCGGGCGAGCGGCGGCTCTGCAGCCAGCGGCCCGACACGGCCTGCAGCTGCTCGCCCTGTGACGCAAGAACGTCCGGGCCAAACGCGAACTGAAAGCGAATGCCCTGCTTCTCGCACCGGTGCATCGCGTAGCGAAGGTCTGCGCGCTTCTTGCCCGCCAGGCTGAAGCCCGCGGTCTGGAGCAGCGCCTCGGCCCCGATCGGGATCAGGGTCAGCCCGAGCTCGCGGTATGGAGCGGGCTCGTCAACTTGGTAGAAGGCCGGGATCCAGTCCTGCGTGTCGCAATAGGAGACGAACTCGCCGGCCGCCTCGCGAGTGACGCCCGGCGGCCCGATCGGATCGCCCAGGGCCAGCGCCGTCCGGCCGCGGAGCGTGAAGGCGATGCACGCCTTGCCGTCGATCCAGTGGTAGCTCGATGCGCCATGCACGGCGAGGTGCGAGATGTAGCTGCGCCCCCACGCAGGAAGAGCTCGGTGCACACGCTCGCGGTCCGCAGCCGCGGCGCGGGGCGCGAGCACCGGTCGCAAAAGCTGCGTGAGGGCGAGGATGACCAGGCCGTAGCTGACCACTGGGAGGCTGGCGAGAAACCAATTGGCCCGCTCGGTCAGGGCCCGGTATGCGGTCGGGCTGCCGGCCAGCGATGCGAGCAACGACTCCAGGGCGTTTAGGGGACCGCCCTCCGGCTGCAGCTGATTCTCGAGCAGGAGGCTTCCGGCGACCGCGTAGAGACCCGCCATCAGGATGCCGAGGACGAACACCGCAAGCCCCCATCGCAGCCGCGCCGGGTCTGAGTCGGCGTCGAAGTGGTGGCGGAACCACCAGAGGCCGAAGAAGATCCAGGCAAAGAGAGCGGCGGCTTCGAAGTCGAGGTCCTTGACCAGCTCGAACGCCACCGTCGCGGCAAGGACCAGCAGCGTCAGGCGGAACGCAACCCGCTTGCCACGCGTGATGCCGCCCGCCAGGAGAAGCAGTGACAACCCCGACAGGACCGCGCCAGTGCGGCCGCCGAGAGTGACAGCCGCAGGCAGCAGCGTCTCGAGGACCTGGCTTCGCGTCTGGTGCTGGACCAGCAGCGCGCCCACGATCTCGATCACGGCGCTGATCACCACCAGGCCGGCGAAAAACCAGCGAATCCGCCGCCGCTCGACCCTCAGCTCGTGCCCCATAGCCATCCCAACGGTACGGACGGCTCCTAGAGCACTCCTAAAACACGGTGGCGCGGCCTTCAGGTAAACGGGTCAATCCCCAGCCGCCTGGCGCGGACAACGTTCCAGGTGCCAAGTCTGGCATGTGGTTCTGTTAAGTTAAGGTGGGCCGGCGTAATGGCCCGAACCTTCGCCAAACGGTTGAGTGCCCACGAGGCCCTGATGGAAGGTCGGTATCGACTCGGCTGGTTCCGCATCGTCAGGGACGAGAAAGGCTGGCGCGTCGTCATCGTCAAGGGCGCCTAGCCCACATGGACCCGCGGGCCTTCGCGCAGCTGTATCAGCCTCACGCTGACGTCGTGAGCCGCGGCACAGGGATAGATCCCGGTGTGCTGCTGGCTCAGTGGGCCAACGAAACCGCATGGGGCTCTGTGGTCGTCGCGAACAACCTCGGCAACATCCGCTGCAGCCCAACCACGTTCTGTAAGTACGCGACCCTCGAGGACTTCTCGCTCGCGTGCATCGCGACCTGGCAGAACGGCTATTACGCCGCAGTCCTGGCGGCGGTTGGCGTGGAGGCTCAGCTCGCCGCCGTCTGCGCCTCTCCATGGTCCGGCGGCCACTATGGCGGCAACCTGCACCCCTTTTACGATCCATTGGAGGTTTACATCGTGGCGAACCTAGATCCCAACGACCCGATCGTGGCGGAGCTCCGTAACCGCATCGACACCATCTTCGAAGGTGCGCCATCGGCGAAGTGGCAGGCTTTTCTCGATGCCAAGTTCGCCGCCTTGCCGGCGGCACCGCCCGACCCCACGCTCGGCGCCAAGATCGACGCGCTCACGGCGGCTGTCAACGCTCTGACCGCCAAGCTGAGCAACCTGACGCTTAAGGCGGCCTAACCGCCGGAGTCGAACCCCGTCTTGGTCGCGTCGGGGTGGCCCGGGTCGTAAGTTATACATTCGCATTCGTTCCCGTCCGGGTCGTCGACGTAAAACGTGCGCACGCCCTTTAGCACCGGGTGGACGCCGTGGCGGACCTCCACCCCGGCTTCGATGAAGCGATTCTCCAGTTCCTTGTAGGCCTCGCGGCTGACGCGGAACGCCAGGTGGTGCAGGACCCGCTTCTCCTTGTGACGTGGGAAGTAGTCGTTCGGGTGGGGATGCGGGATCAGCACGATCATCTCGGGGATTCCGCCGGGCTGCGCCACCATCAAGAACTTGTTCGGCATCTGGGGCGGCGAGATGATCTCGAGACCGAACTGGTCGCGGTAGAACTGCAGCGCCGCTTCCATGTCGGCCACCCACAGCACGATTTCGGCCAGGCCCTCGACGCGGCTCATGCCGCGATCCCGGAGACGATCGCCTCGAGATTGACGTCGCGCACACGCGGCGGCACCGAGCACCCTGGTGCGAGCAGCAATCCACGGCCGCCTGTTTCGTCCATCGCGTGTCGCGCCTCCTGTTCGATCTTCGCCGGTGGCCCATACACCAGGGTCGCACGCTGGCTGAGCCCACCCATGACCGCGCGGCCCGCGATCTCGCGGCCCTCCGCGAGCGACGGGTTGCCCTGGTTGTGGATCGACCAGCTGACGGCCTGCGCCGGCAATTCGCGCACGAGCGCGAAGTTGAGGTTCGACCCGCAGAGATGTACGACGTTGAACCAGGCCGCCCTGGGCAGGGCGCCCAATATCGACTGGTCGTAAGGCAACACGAGGTCGCGGTAGAGATCCTCCCGCATCACCTTCCGCCCCGCGTACCCGGAGATCGCGTAGAAGATCCCGGCGGCGCCGGCTTCGACCGAACGCCTGCTGAAATCGAGGAGCGCCTCCGCGATCCGCTCGAGCGCCGGGCCCACCACCTCGGGGTGCTTGCGGAGCTCGCGCACGACGCGCGACTGCGACTTCCCGACAAGGTAGCCTCCGACCGTGATCGGGCTGAAGACGGTCTGGATCACCGGAATGTCCGGACCCAGCTCGCGCGCGACCATGCCGATCGACGTCACCTGGTCGTCGAGGGCGGCACGGTTCACCACCTCGACGGCCGACCACGAATCGAGGTCGGGCACGGCGGGGGTGATGAGGATCGGGGCGCGCATGCGATGGCCCGAAGGGTGGTACTCGGACCCGAACGCCTCGGCAAAGCAGCTTGCGCGCGGCTGGAACTTGACGAAGTCCCACTCGAACTGGCGTGCTCGGCGGACCGTGACCTCGGCCAACAGGTCAGGCGACCACTCCTCTCGATAGGTGTGGCCCCACGCGCCGACCGGCGGGCGGTCGACGTCCCGCATGGCCAGGGCAGCCTCCACCCTCTCGCGGCTCGTCATCGATTCGAGTTTAAGCTGGACTTGACCATGGACATCGCGAGCGAAGCTGCGCGGCTCCGCGCCTCCGCCGAGGCCCGACCCATGCGCCTTCCCATCAACAGAAAGGTGGACGAGTCGCATCACGCGACGACGCCCGATGGCCTTTCGGTGTGGTTCACCATCCAGGTCTCGCCGCACAGCAGAATCCAGGAGGTGATCTTCGAGCGGGCCGACGGCGCACCCTCGGACGAAGAATGCCGGCGATGGCTCGCTCTGCTGATCGTCGGCGCCGAAGCCGAGGAGGCGCGCGGGCTGCCCGGCGCCATGACTCGCCGCTTCGAGGCGTTCGAGCGCAACCCGGAGCTCGAGGCGCCGATCGCCTGATGCCTCTCGCACCCGCGGTCGTCGACGAGCTGAAGCGGATTGTCGGCCGCGACGCGGTGATCGTCGCGCCGAACGACCTGCGCATCTTCGAACGCGACGGTTCGATCGAAGGCGCGATACCCGATGCGGTCGTACTCGCGTCGTCGACCGCAGAGGTCGCCGCCGTGATGAAGGTGGCCGCGAAGCACAGCGTCCCGGTGGTCCCGCGCGGCGCCGGCACGGGGCTTTCGGGTGGCGCGGTGACGATTCGCGGCGGCATCGCGCTGCAGGTGACCCGCATGCGCCACATCCTCGAGATCGACCCCGTCGCGCAAACGGCGCTGGTCGAGCCGGGCGTGGTGAACCAGGAACTCTCCCTCGCCGCCGCTCAACACGGACTCTTCTACGCGCCCGATCCGTCGAGCCAGAAGGCCTGCACCCTCGGCGGCAACGCGGCGGAGAACTCGGGCGGCCCGCACTGCCTCTACTACGGCGTCACCACGAACCACGTGCTCGGCATGGAGGTCGTGCTCGCCGACGGCAGCGTGCGCTGGGTCAGCGGCGACGCACCCGACCGCGTCGGGCTCGACCTGTGCGGGGTGCTCGTCGGCTCGGAGGGGACGCTGTGCGCGATCACGAAGATAAAAGTGCGCCTGCTGCGCATCCCGCCCAGCGTCATCACGCTGCTCGCGGCCTTCCCGACCATCGAGACGGCGAGCCAGGCGGTGTCCGCGGTCATCGGGCACGGCATGGTGCCGTCGGCGATGGAGATGATGGACCGCGTCACGGTCGGTGCCGTGGAGGGCCACTATCACGCCGGCTATCCCACCGACGCCGGCGCCGTGCTGCTGGTCGAGGTCGACGGGACGCCCGAATCGACCCGCGAGCTGACCGCGGCGATCAGCAAGATCCTGGCCGATAACCAGGGGTACGCGATGCGCGAGGCGCAGACGTCAGCGGAGCGGGACCTCTTGTGGGCCGGTCGCAAGGGTGCGATCGGTGCGCTGGGCCGCATCAGGCCGAACTACTACCTTCACGATGGCGTGGTCCCTCGCTCGCGCCTGCCGCAGGTCCTGTCCGCCGTGGGCGAGATCGGCGAGCACTACAAGCTGCCGGTGGCGAACGTCTTCCATGCAGGCGATGGCAACCTGCATCCCAACATCCTCTTCGACATGCGCGACCAGGGTGTCCTGCACCAGGTCGAATCCGCGGGCGAGGAGATGCTGCGCGCGGTGGTCGAGTTCGGCGGCACGCTGTCCGGCGAGCACGGCATCGGCCTCGAGAAGAGCGCGTACATGCCGTGGATCTTCAGCCCGGATGACCTCGACGCCATGCACCGCTTGAAAGACGTCTTCGACGCGGACGGGATCCTGAACCCCGGCAAGATCTTTCCCGATCCTTCGCGCAAGTCAGTCCACCTCGCGGGCCGCACCGGGCTGGCCATCGAGGCCAAATGGTGGTGAGCACGCCGGTGACCGAGAAACCGGCGAGCGCTGAAGAGCTCGCCAGGAAATTGCGCGATGCGGCCGGCGAGAAGCTATCGGTGGTCCCGGTCGGCGGCGGGCGGGCGAGCGGAATGGGATGTCCGGTCGAGCGATGCGACGTGATCATGCAGACCACTCGCCTCGATCGCGTGATCGAGCACGAGCAGGCCGACATGGTTGTCAGCGTCGAGGCAGGCATCACGCTCGAGGCGCTGCAGTCGCACCTCGGCAAGGCGGGACAGTTCCTCCCCCTCGATCCCTACAACTCTCCGGGGCACACGATCGGCGGGCTGCTTGCCAGCGGGTGGACGGGTCCATTGCGACTGCGGTACGGATCGCCGCGCGACTTTCTCATCGGCATCCGCGTCGCGCTGCCCGACGGCAAGCTGGCGAGCGCGGGCGGCCGGGTGGTCAAGAACGTCAGCGGCTACGACCTGATGAAGCTGCACTACGGCGCGCTCGGTTCGCTCGGCGTCGTCGTCGCGGCGTCGTTTAAGGTCTTTCCGCGTCCGCTGCACGACGTGACCCTGTCAGACGGCGGAGGATGGGATGCCGCCGACCGCGCGGCCGCGATGCCGGTTGGACCTTCCGCGCTCGAGCTCTTGTCCGACGGCCACGTCCTCGCGCGCTACCTCGGCACTCGGGACGCGGTCGATCGCGTCGTGTCAGAGCTGGGCTGGAAGAAGGTCGACAACTCGGTCTGGGACGAGCACTCCCGTCGCGCGCCCACCACGTGGGCTCGCATCGCCGCTCCGCGCACGAAGCTGCGCGACGTCGTCAGCTCCCTGCCCGACGGCGCCGAGTGGTGGGCATCGCCGGGGACCGGCATCGCGCACTGGGCGGTCGCAACGGACGCTCAATCCGTCCGGGACATGCGCGCGAAGGTCGAGGCCGCGGGGGGAACGCTGGTCATGCTCGCGGCGCCGGACGACTTCATGCGCGAGGCAGGTGCGTGGGGCACCGCGCCTGCGACGATCGACATCATGAGGCGGATCAAGAAGGCCTTCGACCCGGACGGCATTCTCAACCCTGGCAGATTCGTGGTGTGACGACCCCCTTCAGCCGCCTGTCCGACGATGACCTCGCGACATGCGTGCACTGCGGACTATGCCTCGATGCGTGCCCGACGTTTCGCGTCACGGGCCTCGAGACGGAATCTCCACGAGGACGCATCTATCTGATGACGCAGTGGAAGCGCGGGACCATGCCGTTCGACGAAGAGCAGGTCAAGCACATCGACCTCTGTCTCGGCTGCCGCACCTGCGAGGGCGTGTGCCCGTCGGGCGTGCCCTACGGCCGGATCATCGAGGCCGGACGAGCCGACGTCGAAGACATTCGACGGCCGTCCGCGAAACGGAGCGCGAGCCGCGTCGCGCTGCGCCAGCTCCTCGCGCATCCCGGACGGCTGCGCGCCGCCGGAGCCGCGACACGCCTGGCCCAGAAGCTCCGCTTGACCTCGGTCGCCCGCTCGGGACGGATGCTGCCTCGACTGCGTCCGCAGTTTCGCCCGCCGGCGGGCAACGTCGCGCAGGCCAGCGGCAAGCGGAGGTACCGCGTCGCGTTCCTTGTGGGGTGCGTCATGCCGATCCTGTATCCGCAATCTCACGAGGCGGCTGTGAGGCTCTTGCAGCTCGCGGGATGCGACGTGTGGTTTCCCGAGGCCGAGCGGTGCTGCGGAGCCCTGTTCGCGCACAACGGCGACCTCGAAAGCGCAGAGCGTATGCGCGAGGCGAACATGCGGACCTACAGCACGGGTGAGTTCGACGCGCTCGTCGTCGATTCCGCCGGCTGCGGCGCGCACCTCAAGGACTTCTATCCAGACCTGAAGGGACGCGTGAAGGATCTGACCGAGTGGCTGGCCGAGATCGGACTGCCCGAACCGGCGCAAGAGGCGAAGGTGCGACTCACGTACCAGGATGCGTGCCACCTTGCGCATGCACAGCGCATCAAGAAGCAGCCGCGCGACCTGATCCGGTCGCTGCCGGGCGTGCAGTTCATCGAGATGCGCCATCCCGACATCTGCTGCGGCGCGGCCGGTCTCTACAGCACTCTCGAGCCGCGGATGTCGAATCGAATCCTGCAGGAGAAGCTGGACGACCTCCTGGCGACCCGCGCCGACGTGGTCTCGGTCGCAAACCCGGGCTGCCAGATGCAGCTGGAAGCGGGTCTGCGCAGCCGCGGCTCGTCGATGAAGGTCGAACACGTCGCGGAGACTCTGCTCCGCGCTTTCTAGATCTTGAGCTTCGGCAACACCGCGGTCTTTGTTACGTCGACCTCGACCCGTGCGACCGCGAGCGTGACGTTGTCCGGCGCGCCGAGCTCCCGGCACCGCTCGATCACCCGCTCCGCCCCGCGGTCCAGGTTCCCGTCGCGCAGCAGCAGCCGCCCCATCTCCTCCACGCTCACCCCTGCGGTTTCCACGCCGTCGCTGCACAGGACGATCGCGTCGCCCTCCTCGAGCTTCACCTTGTCGGTGAAGGGCTGGATCTGCTCCCAAACGCCGACCGCACGCGTGAGCCGGTGCTTCAGCGGATGGTTCTCGGCCTCCTCCGGTTTGATCAGACCGAGCCGGACCTGCTCGGCCGGCCATGAGTGGTCCTGCGACACGAGCTTGCCCAACCCGTTGCGAAACAGATAGGCCGGGCTGTCCCCGACGTTGAGCAGCGCCAGCTCGCCCGCTCGGATCGCCGCGATCACCATCGTGCTTCCCATGCCCGCCCAATCGGGGTTTTCGCGCGCGGCGTTGAAGACCGCCTGGTTCGCCTCCTTGCAAGCGCGCTTCAGGCGATCGACGTCGGTTCCCTCCTGACCGTCCTCGGCGAGGACCTCTGTGACCGTCTTGACCGCGATCGAGCTTGCCTGCTGGCCGGCGGCGTGCCCGCCCATGCCGTCGCATACGACGATCAGCGTGTCCAGCCCGGCCTTGTTGCGCCAGACGACCACGGAATCCTCGTTCTCTTCTCGTTCGAGGCCCGGGTCGGTCGCCCACGCAATGCGTACGCGCATGGTTAGCTAACGGACGAAACGATCACTAGGCTCCAATGACTATGAAGTGGAGCGAATTCTGGCCGATGGTGAGCCGGTCGCCCGCATTCAGCTGCTTCTCCTGGATCGACTCTCCGTTGACGAACGTCCCGTTCGTGCTGCCCAGGTCGACGATCCAGAACAGCTCGCCGCGGCGCTCGACCCGCGCATGGTGACCGCTGGTCGCAGGGTCGCGAAGGATGATGTCGTTGTCCGGAGAGCGCCCCAGGCGCACCGCGTGATCGCCGGCTCGGTGGCTGTGACCCGCGTCGGGGCCTGTCTCGATGGTGAGGTCGGCCTGCGGACCTGCGCCGGCGCCCGCCGCGGCAGGCGTCCTCGCGGGCATGGCCATCGTCTCGGGCACGGGCGGCGGAGCCGATGGCGGCGGCGACCAGGCGGGCATGAGAGTCGTGGGCTCTCGCTCGGCGCCCTCACCGCTTTGAACCGGTGGTGGCGCGACCATCGTTTCCGCGACGGCGGCCTCCGGCGCCTTGGGCACGTTCGGCGTCCAGGGCGGTGAAGCGACGGCGGCCGCCGCGGGCGGGGCAGGCTCCGGCGCGGGCTCAGGCTGCGGCGCCGACGAGCCGTCCGCTCCGGCGGCAAGCTCGGCGTCGGTGCTAGGTGGGGCGGCGGGCTCGGCTGGCGCCGCTGCGGACGCCGACCAAGCAGCTGCAGCCGGAACGCTCCAGGGCGCAGCCGGTGCACTCTCCGCCGAGGGCTTCGCGGCCTCGGGAGCCGACGCGGCGGGGGCCCCCCATGCCGGAGGCGGAGCGGGCGGAGCTCCCCATGAAGGCGAGGGCGGAGCGGCGGGTTCCTCGGTCTTCGGCGCGTCCCACGACGGGGCCCCGGGAGCCTCCCACGAGGGGGCAACGGTCGGCGGCGGACCGGACGGAGCCCCAGGAGCCGAGGCGGCAGGAGGTCCCCAATCCCCCGAAGTGGCAGGAGCCGCCGGCGGCGACGCTGGGGAGGCGTCCCAGGACGGCGCAGCGGGCGGGTTCCACGACGGCGCGGGGGGCGCGGCCGGCTGCTGGTCCGGCCCCGGGGGCGCGCCGAACGAAGGAGCGGCGGTCGGCGCCGGCGGGGCAGCTGGGGGCGACGCCGGCGCGGATCCAGCCCACGCGGGAGGCTGCGCGCCCGGGGCTCCCCATCCCGGCGCAGGTGCATCCCCGGCGGGTACGGGCGCGTTGGGCGCAGCGGAAGGCGCGGGCGATCCCCACGTCGGGGCCCCGGTGGTCGGCGGCGACGGGGGAGGGCTCCCCCATGACGGGGCTGGCACTGACGCCGGTGGAGCGGGCGCTGCGGAAGGCGGCGGCACTCCCCAGCCGGGTGAGGATGAGGGCGCCGCGTCATTCGACGGGGCCGCGCCCCAAGACGGTGAGGTGGCCGGCGAGGTGGACGACGGCGCCACGGCGGGCGATGCCGGCGCCCCCCAGTTTCCCGTCGCAGGCCTGGATGGGCTCGGCGCCGGAGCTCCCCAGCCGCCGCCCGACGGCGGCGTGACTATGGTCGGGGCAACCGGCCCGGGCCTGGCGGGCGCCGGGGGAGCCCAGGTCGCGGCAACGCCCGCGGTCTGCTGAGCCTGTGCCTGCGCCGGGGCTGCGGGCCGGACCGGCGGCGCGGACTTCTTCTTGCGGCGGCGGCGGGTCCGCAGATAAAAGATGGCCGCGAAGATGGCGAATACCGCAAGGATGATGTCGAGAATCAGGCGATATTCATCTGACATGCGGTGGGGAGCCTCCCTTCTCGCCTTTCGCGGCAGGAATCTTGGTTGATTAGCGCGGCAACAATAGTGCTGAAGTATGCCATCCGTGCTTTCAGCCTATGACATGTGATCGGTTCTCGATCACGAGTCGCCCGGAGGCGATGCCTGGCACGGTGACGTCGGCTTCGAGGGAGTGCGCGCCGGCGCCGAGAGACCGGCCTGTCACCACGTGCAGGACGAGGCGCCGGCCCAGCGGCATGTCCACCCGCTTGGGTAGCGGCGCGAGCCCGGCGCTGGTCTCCGTCTGCAGCTCATGGCCCGTGACCAGCACCCCATCGAGCCGCAGCCCGGTCACACCGGTCAGCACGGCGGGCCTCGTCCTGTTCTCGAGCGCGAAGCTCATGCCTTGCACCTCGGGCCGCAGGCTGTCGAGATCAGCGATGCGTTCCGCCAGGTAGCGCGGGATCTCTGGCCGCGGCCGAACGGCGGCCAGTGATGATGTGACCTCGAACGCAACCTCGGCGTGGTCAACCTCGCGTCCCCCCAGAGTGAGCGTGGCCTCCAGCCTGTACTGTCCCTCGGCCGCGAGCGGAAGGCTCAGCGTGTTCGCGCTAACCGCCGGCTCGAACGCCGTCGGCACCTCGACCTCGACCATCCCCGAGTAGGATTTTTTCTGCATCGCATCGCGGACGCGGTCGAGTCCGCGCGACCCGGCGGCCTTCTCACGCGTGATCGACCAGCGCACGACACCGCGGCCCATCACCTGCGGGTCGTCGTTGACGACGACGAGGCGCGCCGCGAAAGGGACGCGCGGGCTCTGCAGGAAACCGAATGGCCGCGCGGGCTCGAAGGCGAGTGGCTCGATGACGATGCGCGTGGCTTTGAAAGCCGCGGCCAGCGCGGCGAGCGCCTGCTTCTGGATTCGCGCACCGTCGACCAGACCGAAGCCGATCGCCGGAAACGGGTCGACCAGGTGAAAGGCAAACGCGCCCCAGCATGACTCGAACTTGCGGGTCCGCAAGTGCTCGGCGGCGTAACGGACGAGGTCGGCCTGGTATGCCTGCGACGCGTCGATCATCGACTCGAGCGACTGATGCGCCGAGGGCAGGCCCGCACCACGCTCCGCCCAGTTGACCGGCTGGAACCCCGCGTACCGCCACGCGGGTTCATCGTCGGCAACCGGCCAGCGCCGGCCGATCTCGTCCCAAGCGGGCGAATCCGCGGACGGCAGCGCCTGCGCGCCGAAGGCGCTGACTATGAGCGGTTCGAGATGGGCGATGTCCTTCCACGAGCCCCCGGACCAGCCGAGCGTCAAATGGAGATCGATGTCTCCCGATGCGGCGATCGCCGGTCGGGTCGGGTCCAGGCGCTCGAAGGACGCCTTGAGATCCTGGTCGATCGAGTGGTTCTGGCGCACCGCGTGGACATCTCCGAGGTCGAAGTTCGTGGCGAGCCATGGCGGTTCGTCGTGCGCGATCCACATGACGATGGATGGATGGTTCTGCAGCATCGCGACCATCTCCGCCTGCTGCTGCTTCGCCGCGTTCTCGAAGAAGCGGACCTCATCGGCGCGCCCGTGATAGACGTACGTCCCGGTCAGCGGCAGATCCTGCAGGACGAGCATGCCCGCCTCGTCCGCCTTCCGGTAGAACTCCACGGGTAGGACATTCGCGACGACGCGAAGAGCATCGATGTTCGCCGCCTTCGCCATCGCGATGTCGGCGGCGATCACGTCTGCGGTCAGTCCGTCGAGCGCTTGCGACGGCGAGTAGCACGCGCCGCGCAGGAACATCGGCTTGCCGTTCACGGCGAGGCTCCAACGTCGCGGGCCGATGTCCCAGGTCAGCTCGCGAAACGCGAAGCCCTCCTCGACACGCGATGACTCGCCGTCGGCCGTGTGCGCAACCATCTCGGCGCGATAAACGGGCTGGTCGCCCAGGCGCCACGGGTTCCAGCGCCTCGCGCCCGGAAACGCGAGGCGCATGGACACGGATTGCTCCATGCCTCCACCGAGGCGTACCTCGCGGCGCAGTCGCAGCGCGTCGCGTCCAGGCGCGGGCACGACGAGCTCGACCTCTCCTTCCATCTGCCGCCCGTCGAGGTTGCGCAGCCTCGCCTCGACCTCGAGCCTTCCGTCACCGCCCTCGAAGCCGGGCGTGATTCGAATCCAGTCCATCGCGATCGGCCCGACATACTCGAGCTGGACCGGCTGCCACAGGCCGAGTGGGACCTCGATCCGGTAAGGGTCGGGCAGGCTCGAGTACGCGGACGCCGGGTATGGCTTGAGGTCGCCGTCGTTGAACAGACCCATGATGTGGCGCTTCTTCTCGGGCTGCGTCTCGACGGGGGATTCGCAGCAGATGACCAAGAGGTTCTCGGGCTTGAGATAGGGCGTGAGGTCGAAGCCAAACGGCGCGAAGTAGCCGTAGTGCGCGCCGAGAAGCTTGCCGTTCAGCCAGACGTTGGTCGCGAGAAACGCGCCGCCGATGCGGAGCACGACGCGGCCGGCGTGGTCGGGGCGCGGGAACTCGGTGCGGTACCACACCGACTGCTTTCCTTCCTGGGCGGCCAGCTGACGGGGCACCTCGATCGGCTTCCATCCGGTGCCGCGGCCGATCGTCAAGCGCTCGGCCTCGCCCTCGCCGAGCGGCATCCACACGGCCTCCCATCCTGTCAGCTCGCGGCGTCCCGCCGCGCGCTGCGCCAAGGGCATGAAGATCGAATCGCTCACCGCTTCACGTAGGCCCCGTCAGCTGTGGCGCAGAACAACACCGGGCGGTCGAGCGCCTGCGCGAAGCGATCCTTTTGCGTGCGATCCACCAGCGCGATGATGCTGCCGCCGAAGCCCGCTCCCATGATGCGAGCTCCATAGCAGCCCGGCGCCGACCACGCTCGCTCGACAAGCGCATCGACCGTCGGCGTCGACACCTCGAAATCGTCGCGCAGGCTCTGATGCGACTCCTTCAGCAGCCGTCCCATCGTTTTGAAGTCGCGGTCGTGCAGGGCCGCGACGAACGCGTGAACGCGCGCTATCTCCGAGTCCACGTGGCGGCGGCGTTTGGGATCGCCGCTCTCCGCCTCGCGCCTCCGTTGGTTGTAAGGCGTCGACGAGAGCGAGCGATGCTCGCCGGAATCGATGACTGCGATCGCGACCTCGTCGGGAAAGGGCACCAGCTGATATTCAAGGGTCGCGCAATCGAGCAGGAGCGCGTCGCCCCGCCTACCGAGTGCGGAGGCGAACTGGTCCATCACGCCGACCTGAACTCCGGTCGCCGCCTGCTCGGCTCGCTGGCACGCGAGGGCCGCGTCCTTGCCGGCGAGATCAGGTCGCATGCCGGACGCGAGCGCGACGAGAAGAGCGGCGGAAGAGCTGATTCCTGCACCCGGCGGAACCTGCGACGTGACGGTCACCGATTGCGGTTCCATGCCAAGCTCCTGGCCGATCGCCCGCACGTAGTTGAGGCCTCCCTCGATATCACTCGTGATCGACCAGTCCGGGGAGGGATGCCCAGCGACCTCGGTGTAGCGGTCGACCGCCGCCGGCAGGACGACGCCGCCGAGGTAGTCGACGTGCTCCCCGATGAGGTTCACGCGGCCGGGCGCGCGCCCGCGCCACGTCGTCTTGCTAGAGGGCACGAAGCTCCGCGGCCGTGTCCTCGGCGCGCGCATCGACGATGAAAGCGCCTGCGCCCAGCTCCGAGCCGGCGAGGTACTTCAGCCTGTCGCGGCTCCGGTTCGGCGGGTAGAACTCGATGTGGAAGTGATGGTGCCGGCCGCCACGGCCGGGCGGCTTCTGGTGCATCGCCATCACATAGGGAAGCGGCTTCTTGAAAAGGCGGTCGTATTTCTGCAGCACGCCTTTCAGGTTGCGCGCGAAGGATTCATCGTCCGCATCGTCCAGGTCGGCGAGACCGCCGCGGTGGTTGACAGGCGCCAGGTGCACCTCGTACGGCCAGCGCGCGAACGGAGGCACGAACGCAATCCAGCGATCGTCGCGAAGGATCGTGTGCTTTCCCTCGCGCTCCTGCTCGATCACGTCGCAGTAGAGACACCGGCCCGTCTTACGCATGTGGCGCGCCTCGGCGGCCAGCTCGCGCTGGACGACCGGCGGGACGAACGGATACGCGTAGATCTGTCCGTGCGGATGGCTCAGAGTGACCCCGATCTCCTCACCGCGATTCTCGAAGACGTACACGTATCGCACGTTTGGCAGCCGCCCGAGCTCGTCCGTCCGATCACGCCAGACCTCGATGAGGTCGCGGATGTGCTCGACGTTCTGCTCGCCGAGTGACGAGTCGTGGTCGGGCGTGTAGCAGACGACCTCGCAGCGTCCCTGCTCTCCGGTGTACGACGGGAAGCGATTCTCGAACACGGCGATGTGGTAATCGGGTTCGGGAATCTCCGTCTCAGCCATGCCGGGTCGCGTCGGGCAGAGCGGGCAGTGCTCGGCCGGCGGGTGATAGGTGCGGTCCTGGCGCCAGGGCGCAACCGTGACCCACTCCTCGAGCAGTGGATGCCAGCGAAGCTCGCTCACTTCATCTTTTCGTAGTAAATGAGGTAGCGGCCATCGGGCTTCTGGACAACGCGCTTCTTTACGCGCTTAAGCTTCGAGGGCACGCTTCACTGCTTCGGCCGGCGTGTGCACGACCTCCAACCCTTTCACATCCCACGTGTCGAGCGCGAACACGGAGCGGCCCAGGCGGCGCGCCAGCGCGATCTCGCTCAGGGTCCCCCATCCCTGCCCGATCGCGATCACGCTTTCGGCCGCGGTGACGATCAGAAGGTTGCGCGCCTGTCCGAGCCCGGTCGGCAGCGAGACGGTCAAATGCTCGTTGGCACCTTCGCGGTCGGACTCCGAAAGAATGCCGACCACGGTGCCCCCTTCGCTCGCCGCACCCTCGCTCGCGGCACCCGAGACGCCGGCGTATCCGCCGTTGATGACCACCGCCCCTTCACGCGCCAGGAGCTTCCCCACCTCGCGCGCCGCGTCGAGCTGCGATGGCGTCGCCTCGGAGGCGCCACACACGGCGACGTATCTGCGGGGCAT
>DATNMQ010000019.1:0-31615 GCA_035602465.1 Candidatus Sulfotelmatobacter sp.
GGCGCCGCCGCGCTGGACCTGGCCTGGACCGCCGCGGGCACGTTCGACGGTTTCTTCGAGCTGGGCCTCAACACGTGGGACGTCGCGGCGGGGGCGGCATTGGTGCGCGAGGTCGGCGGCCGGGTCACCGACTGGTCGGGCGGAGAGTCGTGGCTCGAAACCGGCAACATCCTTGCGGCGCCGGCGCCGGTGCACGGCGTCCTGCTAGAGCTGGCCCAGCAGTCTCCTGACCGGTAGTTCGACAAGCGCACGCCACTGCTGGCGCAGCGCAAGGTCCATCGGAGCCCGCCCCGCGTGGCGCAATCGCTTCGGCACCGTGGCGCGCTTCTGGATCGCCGTCTTGAAGTCACCCTCGTACTCCGTCACGGCCGAAGCGATGTCGTGCGCGCCGAAGTGGCAGTCGCTTCCACCGAGCGCCGCACCGAGCTGCTCCCGATTGGCGGCGTAGAACTCGTCGAGCTGCTTGCGGCGCCGCGCCCCTATGGGCACGGTGAAGACCATCTCGATTCCGTCGACCTGGTGCTTCTCGATCAGGCGCCGGAGCATCTCCGGCTGGATGGAACCGAAGAAGACTGGCATGAACGGATGCGGGACGATCGCGAGCCCGCCCTGGCCGTGGATCGCATCGACGGTATCCTCGACCGATAGTCCGCGCTTTACGGGCTTCCCGAGGAACAAACCCATGATGTGTGTCTGCGCCGGCCATTTCGTCGTGATCTCCTGGCCCGCAACGACCGTGATCCCCGCCTCAGCGCCGAGCTTCTGCGTCTCTTCGACCGACGCCATGGTGTCGTGGTCGGTCACCGCGATGAGGTCGAGATGCGCTGCGACCGCGGACTTCACCAGCTCGGCGGGGCTGACCATGCCGTCCGACGCCGTCGTGTGGCAGTGCGGGTCCGCAATCACCCTGCCAAACCTACGAAGCCCGCGGGAGCCGGCACCGGCAGGTTTGCGGACTGAGCGAGACCCGCGGGAGCCGGCACCGGCGGGGTTCCTAGTGACATCAGTCGAAGATCGCACGAATGAACGCGGCGGGATCGAAGGGCGCCAGGTCGTCGATCCCCTCCCCCACGCCCGCCAGCTTCACCGGCACGTCGAGCTCGGACTCGATCGTGATCACGGCGCCGCCTTTCGCGCTGCTGTCGAGCTTTGCGAGCACGAGGCCGGTCATCGGTACCGCCTTGTTGAAGGCGCGCGCCTGGACCAGGCTCGTCAGCCCCAGCACGGCGTCGAGCACGAGCAGCGATTCGTATGGCGCGCCGTCGAGCGCCTTACTTGTCACGCGCCCCACCTTCGCCAGCTCATCGAGAAGATTGCGCTGCGTCTGCAGCCGGCCGGCCGTGTCGGCCAGCACCACGTCGTTGCCGCGCTTGCGCGCGGCGAGCACTCCGTCGAAGACCACCGACGCCGGGTCCGCCCCGCTGGCGCCGGCGAAATGCGGCACGCCTGCGCGCTCGGCCCAGGCCACCATCTGCTCGACGCCTGCCGCACGGTACGTGTCCGCCGCGACGACTAAAGGGTTGCGTCCCTGCGCGCGAAGCCGGTGGGCCAGCTTGCCCGCGGTCGTGGTCTTGCCCGCTCCGTTGACGCCGTAGAGGAGCACGCATGCAGGGCGGCCGATGAGGTCGAGCTCGCGCGACCTCTTCGACATGAGGCCAGCGGCGACCTCGACCAGCGCGTCGACCGCCTCCTCGCGCGTCCGCGGCGGCTTCGACCGCACCCCGGCCGCGAGGCGTGCCGCCATCGCCGGGCCGAGGTCCGCGGCCAGGAGGACCTCTTCGAGCTCCTCGAAGTAGCCCGCGGCCAGAGGGGGGCTGATCGAGCGAAGGCCCGCCGCGAGCAGGCCGCGGGTCCGGCCGCCGACCCTGCTCCAGAGACTGTCCGTCAGCCTACTTTCGCCGTGGAGGCGCTATTGGTCACCGGCTTGCGGATGTCGTCGAGGCGCACGGACACCAAATGCGAGGACCCGCTCTCATCGAGGTGGATTCCGTAAAGCGTCGATGCGTACGACATCGTCACGTGGTTGTGCGTGATGACCAGGAACTGGCGCTGCGCGCCGAGGCGCGCGATCATCTGCCCGAAGCG
Source organism: Candidatus Sulfotelmatobacter sp. (assembly GCA_035602465.1). Lineage (GTDB taxonomy): Bacteria > Chloroflexota > Dormibacteria > Dormibacterales > Dormibacteraceae > 40CM-4-65-16. The sequence continues at coordinate 2,086 of DATNMQ010000019.1, forward strand.
GTCGACGTTGGCATCGTCCAGGGCGGCGTCCACCTCGTCCAGGATGGTGAACGGGCTTGGGTTCACCTCGTCGAGGGCGAGCACGAGAGCGAGCGCCGCCAGGGAGCGCTCGCCGGAGGAGAGCAGCGTCACGTTCTGCTGCCTCTTCCGCGGTGGCTGGACCAGGATCTCGACCCCCGTGCGCGGGCCGTCATCGCCTTCCGCGTGGCGAAGCGTGGCGCGACCTCCGGGGTTCAGCTCGGAGAAGTATTCGTGGAAGTTGGCCGCGACCGCTCCGAACACCGCCTCATAGCGTGCCTCCTCTTCCTCGCGAAGCTTGCCGATGAGCTGCGCGAGGTCGGCGCGCGCCGCCGTGATGTCCTCGAGCTGCTCGGCGAGGTTCTGATAGCGCTCCTCGAGCTCACTGCACTCGGATTCGGCGAGCGCGTTGGTCGGTCCGATCTCCTCGATGCGACGTTCGAGCGCCCGCATCTCGCGCTCGCGTGCCTTGCCTCCGGGCACCTCTTCCGGCGCAACGCCATCCGGCATACGAAGGCGGATCTCCTCCATGCGCGCCTGCAGCAGCTCCGCCTCGCGGGCGATGAGCTCGAGGTTCCCCTCGAGCGTGCCGACGCGAAGCCGCGCGTCGATGCGCGCCTCCTCCAGCGCCACCAGACGCCTGGCGCCCTCCGCCATCTCGGCGTCCTCTTCGGGCGCCTCGTGCTCGGCGGCCTGCATCGCCTCGCGGGCGGCATCAGCCAGGGTACGCAGCTCGGGCAACGCCGCCTCGGCGGCCTCAGCGGTGCGCGCTGCGGCGGCCAGCTGCTCCGACCGCTCGCCTGACGAGACCTTCAGGCGCGCGACGTCCTCCTCGACGCCGGCGAGCTGGCGGCGAAGCGACTCGGCGCGGTCGCGCCAACGGTCGTGGTCGTGCGCGCGCTGCTGGATGGCGGCGCGCTGCTCTGCCGCGGCACGGATCTGCTGGTCGAGCTCACGTCCCGCGGCGGCGGCGCGCTCCTCCGCGGAGTTTGCATCCCGCTCCAGTTCGGCGAGCTTCGCGGTCTCGCCTTGTTCCGCCTGGCGGGCGGCATCGAGCAGACGCGCGTTTTCGTCCGACCTCGCAGCGCCCGCGGCGCGGCTGCGCAGGTCGGCCAGCCTCGCCTGCGCGGCGGACAGGTCTCGCGAGGCTTCCGCGACAGCCGCGGCGTCTTCTTCAAGCTCGGCGATCCTCCGCCTCAGCTCGACCCGTCGCGCGTCGAGCGCGGCTCGCGGGTCGGCGCCCGCCCGCAAGAGCCCGGCTCCCCGGAACACGCCGTCCATGGTCACGTCGGTGCCGACCACGACCTGGCCGAGGAGGCGGCGGGCGATGCCGTCAAAGCCGTCGCGCGCGGCGACGTGGTGGTACAGCGACCCTTCGAGCGGATCCGGCGCGGCGCTCGGGAACAGGACGGTGACCTGGCGCTCGGCGCTCCGCGCGACGTCCACGGCCGGCTCCTCGCCGGAGACGACGACCGCGTCCACCAGCGAGCCCAGGACAGCCGACAGTGCCGCCTCGAAGCCCTCGTGCGCCGTGAGCACCTCGCCCAGGCGCAACCCCGCCTCACCGGATGGCCTCAGGGCTTCGATTCCGTCCAGCTCCGAGCGCAGGCGGCCCACCATGGCCGACGCGTCACGGGCGGCGCCGGCCCGCTTCTCGGCCCGCGCGACATCCGACTCGGCGCCGGGAATCTCATTGGCCGCGGCGGTCATCTGCGCGAGCTGAACCGCCTGCTCCTCCAGGAACTCTCGCCGGGTCCGAAGTGCGGCCAGCGACGATGCCGCGATCGCCGCGGTCCTGCGTGCGTGCTCGGCGTCGCGCCGGGCGTCGCGGGCAGGCCCGCCGTCCGGTTCGAGAGGAAGGGGCTGGGGATGGGTCCTTTCTTCCACCGCCTTCGAGGCCACCTCCAGCTCGCGTGCGAGCTGGACCTTCAGCGCCTCAGCGGCCTCGAGCAGCGCGCGTGTCTCGGCCTCGGAGCGATGGGCGGCCTCAGCGGCGGCGCGGCGGCTGTCGAGCCTCTCCTCGGCGAGCTGCAGCCGGTGCTCGGCGTCCGAGACCTGGAGCCGCGCCTGGCCGAGCATGCGCTGCCGAGCCAGGCGGCGGTCCTGAGCCGCCTGCATACCGGCGCGCCCCGACTGGAACTCGTCCTCAGCGGTCCGCGCCTGCTCGCGGGCCTCGATCAGCTTGCGCTCGAGAGCCTGGGCTTGCGACGACGCCCGGCGGTGACCGTCGCGTGCCTCGCGCCACTCCTCCCAAACGATGCTGCCGCGGAGCAGATCCAACCGGGCCAGCGCATCGTTCGCCTCGTGGGCCGCCGCGGCCTGGGCGCGCAGAGCCTCCAGGCGAGGCGCGAGCTCGGATTTCAGGTCTTCGAGCCGGAGCAGGTTGGCCGCCAGCTCCTCCAGCCGCAGCACAGCCTCCTGGCGGCGCGCCTTGACGCCGCGGACCTGCGCCGCCTCTTCCAGGAGCTGCCTTCGCTCCGCGGGCGTGCACACGACGATGTGCTCGATGTCGTGCTGGTCGATGATCGCGTACGAGTCGACCGTCAGGCCTGTCGAGGACAGCAGGTGGATGAGGTCGCGGCGCCGCACCCGCGTGCCGTTCAAGAAGTAGTCGCTCTCGCCATCCCGCTCGACGCGGCGTTTGATCGCGACCTCGTGGTAGTCGACCGGGAGGCGGCCCGCGGTGTTGTCGAACGTCATCGTCACCTCGGCGTAGGAGGCCCGCGGGCGTCGCTCACCGCCGGCGTAGATGACCTCTTCCATCTTCTTGCCGCGGATCTCGCGCGCCTGCCCGGAGCCGAGCACCCACTTGATGGAGTCGACGATGTTCGTCTTGCCCGAACCGTTGGGGCCAACGATCGCGGTGACGCCGCCATCGAACTTGATCTCGGTCTGCCGGGCAAAGGTTTTGAAGCCCAGCAATTGCAGGGACCTGAGGAACAAACTGGCGGGGAGAGTAGCAGATGTAGGGGTCATCCGACCCTCAGGCACTACCTATTCGATGGGTTAGTCGATCGGCTCGCCGAACTGCCTGCTTCTTGGCTCGGAAAGCGCCGGCTCCGATTCACGCAGCGGCGGCACGTGGAGCGGCACGACCTCGGCGGTCGCAACCTCCGCAGGCGGCGCGGATTCCTCTCGCTTCTTGCGGGGTGCCCGGCGCGTTCGCGGGCGGGACGACGGCGCCTTGCCCGCCGTCACCTCGGTCACCGTTCCGACCAGACTCTCGAGCGCCGCCCGGGCGGCGTCCTGCTCGGCCTCCTGCTTGCTCGCTCCATGGCCCGTGCCCAACGGCTCCGAACCGGCGAAAGCGACCGAGGTGTATTCCCGGTGATTGCCGACCCTCGCGCCTTCGCTGTCGTAGATCGGCGTCTCGCCAAACCGCTCCTGCGCGACCTGCTGCAGGCGCCCCTTGAAGTTCTCGTCGCGCACCGGCGACGGCAGCGCGCGGTAGAGGTTCAGGTAGTAGTGGTACGCGGCGTCGTAGCCCGCGTCGAGGAACACGGCGCCGAGCACCGCCTCGAAACCGTTGGCGAGCAGCGACTTGAGGTTGCGGCCGCCGCCCTTGGCGATGCCCTTGCCGAGGTACAGGTAGCTGCCCAGGTCGAGCTGCTCTGCAAGCGCCGCCAGCGTGTTCGTGTTGACCATGGCCGAGCGCGTCTGCGTCAGCTCGCCCTCGGTCGCACCAGGATGGTGCTTGTATAGGTACTCGGCGGTGATGAGCTGGAGGACCGCGTCGCCGAGATACTCGAGGCGTTCGTTGTCGCGCGGCGAGACCGACGGGCTTTCGTTGGCGAAGGAGCTGTGCGTGACGGCTTCGAGCAGAAGTCCGGGGTCGCGAAAATGAATCCCGATCTTCTGCTGAAGAAGCTGGAGCGACTGCGCGAGAGGCGCGACGCTGCGCGTGTCCTTCGGCTGTGCTATGAGCCGGCCTTCTCCTGGATGTACTCCCAGGCCTGTCCCACCGTCGTGATCTTCTCCGCGTCCTCGTCGGGGATCTCGAGACCGGTGTTCTCCTCGAACGCGTAGATCAGCTCGACGAGGTCGAGCGAGTCGGCGTTGAGGTCTTCCTGGAAAGACGCATCCATGGTGACCTGCTCGGGCTCACAGCCGAGGCGCTCGACGATGATGTTTTTGAAGTCCTCGAAGCTCAGCTTTTGAGTTTCCATTATGCGGACTACTGTACACGAGCCCGGGAGCGCAACCCAAGGGCGCTAACCCGGGATGGCGAGCTCCTGAACCGCCGCGGGAGTGCCGGCGGCCACCGCGGTGCGGCCCGGCGCGAGCTCGCGCATCATGCCCGTCAGAGCCCGTTTGGGGCCCACCTCGATAAAGACGTCGCACCCCATGTCGACGAGCGACGCGACGCAAGCAGCCCAGCGGACCGGCGAGCGAAGCTGCATCTCCATCGCGTGCGGGATGCGGTCGCCGCCGTTGTGCGCACGGCCCGTGAGATTCGCCATCACGGGCACGCGGGGCGAGCGCCATTCGATGCGATCCAGCGCCGCACGCAGCCGCTCGGCGGCCGGCGCCATGAGCGGCGTGTGAAACGCGGCGCTGACGTTCAACGCGATGACGCGTTTCGCGCCCGCGACCTGAAGGCGCTGCGCGGCAACCTCGAGCCCTGTCGTCGTGCCCGCGATGACCGTCTGCGTCGCTGTGTTGTAGTTCGCGGGCCACGCGTCGTTCATGCCGGCGAGCGCCATCTCGACCGCCTGCGCGTCAAGGCCAAGGACCGCGGCCATCGAGGATGTCCCGGCGGGCGCCGCCTCGGCCATCGCCTTGCCACGCTCGACCACGGCCTTGATGACCTGGGGCGCCGAGACCGATCCGGCGGCTGCGAGCGCCGCGTACTCGCCGACCGAGTGGCCGGCGGCCGCGCTCGGCTCGATGCCTCGGCGGCGAAGCAGCCGAGTCAGCGCGATGCCCACGAAGGTCAACGCGGGCTGGGCGTTCTGCGTCAGGCGCAACTCATCGTCGTCGGCTGACGTGAGCAGGCGCCTCAAGTCGATGCCGGCCGCGGACGCGCACTGGTCGCAGAGGGCCGAGACCTCATCGTCCTGAAGAAGCTCGATTCCCATGCCGGGCTGCTGCGAGCCCTGGCCGGGAAAGAGAAACGCCACCTGCGCCACGAGTCACAAGGCTAACTTGTCGTCGTGAGCGCAACAGTGCTGGCGGAGGATGATCCGAATGCCTGGCTTGCGGCCGCGCTCGCCCGCCTGAACGAGTGGGGGTTGATTCTCGACTCAGACCCGAAGCTACCATCGTGGCCGTCGCTAATCGTTGAGCGCCCTGTGCGCGGCTCGTGGTGGGCCGATCCTCAAGTCCATCTGATTCACGAGGTTGGCGCGAAGTTGACAAGTCACGCGGACGTTCTGCACGTGGTGCTCGTTTCCGGCAAGCGCACCTGCGTGCATCGGCGACTGTGGCCCGCGTTCCTCGCCGTAGCTGTCTCTCAGGACCGCTGGAAGCTAGAAGGGCTGAGCCGTGCAGCACGAGCGCTCTGGGAGCGTTTGGCTGTAGAGCCCCACCTGTACGCCGACGAGCCTGACATGCCGAGCTCGAGCGTCAAGGAAAACGGCCGGGCGATGCGCCAGCTGGAGGAGCGTCTGCTGGCGGCCGGCGGCAGCATGCACACACCCCGCGGTTCTCACGCCAAGTTCCTGACCACGTGGGAGACGTGGATGGACGAACGGAACCTGTCCGGGCCTGCTATCACGGCCATCGAAGGCCAGGACGAGCTCGATGCGTGCCTGGGCCGGTTGAATCGGGAATTCGACGGTCACGGCACCCTGCCGTGGTGGCGGTCTTAGCCCTTATTCCTTGACTTTGATGACTTCGCGGCCGGCGCCCGGGCCGTAGTGTCCGCAGTTGGGGCACACGGCGTGGGGTCGCCTCATGTGCTTGCAGTTCGGGCAGGGCTGGATCTGGACCAGCGCCAGCGCGAGGTGCGAGCGGCGGCGCCCCTTCTTCGACTTGGATAGCTTGACCTTCGGTAGAGCCATGGCTCCCGGAAGTCTACCGGAGCGCGGGTGAGGCAGGCCTCCCCCGCGGGACCCCCTCCGTTTTTAGTTATGTCTGGAGGCGCTTGGGGCACGACGTTGTGTGACGGCCGGAGTGAATCCGGCCTACAGCTCCACTTACTCTAACTTCGCGTCGCCTGATCGGCGGTCTCTCCATTCGCAGGCTGGTTCGTCTGCAGGGCTTCGACTCCCCGGCGGACCGTGCCGAGCGTGCGGCTCAGGTGCGCTTCGAGCTGCTTCAGCTGCTCGAGCGCGTACGCCTCCGCCTCGCGGATGATCTGGTCCGACTTCCCCTGCGCATCCTTCACGACCTGGGAGGCGTGGCGCTCCGCGCGGCGCAGGATCTCGTGCTCGGACGCCGCCTCCTCCGCCCGTTCGTTGGCGCGCGACATCGTGCGCGCAGCTTCGGCGTGGGCCTCGGTCATGATGCGCTGCTGCTCGGAGACGGTCCAGTTGGCCTGCTTGATCTCGTCGGGGAGGTTGAAGCGGATCTGGTCGATCAGCTCCATGAGCTCGTCCTCGTTGAGCATGATCTGCGTCGAAAGCGGGACATGGCGCGCGTTCTGGATCAGATATTCGAAACGGTCAAGCAGCTCGTCGACCTTTATCGGAATTTCTCCTTCAACGCTCTCGCGACCACTGGCGGCACGAGGTCGGAGACCTTGCCGCCGTAGCTGGCGATGTCCTTCAAGATACTTGACGAGACGTAGATGTGCGCGAAGCCCGACATCAGGAAGACCGTGTGGATGTCGGGCGCGAGCTTGCGGTTCATTAGCGCTTGCTGCAGCTCCGCGTCGAAGTCCGAGTAGGCGCGCAAGCCCTTGACCAGCGTCCGCGCCCCGCGCGATCGCGCGTATTCGACCGTCAGCCCCTTATAGCTCGCCACCTCGACGCGGTCACGACTCTCCAGCGCGGTGCGAATGAGCTGCAGCCTCTCCTCGACTGTGAACAGAGGCTGGCGCTTTTCCGGGTTCGCGGCCACGGCGACGATGAGCGTGTCGAAGATGCCGAGCGCGCGATCGACGACGTCGAGGTGGCCGTTGGTGAACGGGTCGAAGCTTCCCGGATAGACGGCGATCTTCGAGTTTGGCACCTGGTTCGTGTTTTTCGTGCTCACGTCCGGCTCCGGGGCCCCCGCGAAATCACGGCGCAGCCTCTGATTTCGTGGGGATTAACACCGTGACGATCGTGTCGCCGTACTTCCGCTGGCGGTCCACCTTCAGGCGCGTCATCGCGGGAAGCGCCTGCCGCCGCGAGTGCTCGGCCAGGACCACCGCGTCCGTAACCTCGCGGTCGAGCACCTTGAGCGCGTGGTCGAGGACCACGTCCTCGTACGGCGGGTCGAGGAAGATGAACCCGGCGGTTCGAATCGCATCGGGTGACGCTTCGAGCCAGCGCACAACGTCGCCGCGGACGATGCGCGCGCGGTCCTTGAAGCCGAGGGCGTCCAAGTTCTGGCGCAGGATATCAAGACCGCGCGGCTGCCGGTCCACGAAAGTGACGCTCGCCGCCCCGCGCGAGAGGGCCTCGATGCCAAGCGCACCCGAGCCCGCGAAGAGGTCGAGCACCTCCACGCCTTCGACCTCGGGGCCGACCATGTTGAAGATCGCCTGCTTCACGATGCCCTGGGTCGGGCGGATGTTCTTCGGCGCCTTGAGGCGGCGGCCCCTCGCCTCGCCTCCACTCACGCGAAGCTTCGTCATGAGTGGACCCGGATCTCGCCGTCGTCGCGCATCGTGCCGATCCGGGCCGCGGTCGGCATCGCGTCATGGAATGCGCGGGCGTTGGCGGGCGGGATCGCCACCAGGAGGCCGCCGCTCGTCTGCGAGTCGCAGAGCAGCATCTGGTCGATCTCGGCAAGGCCAGCCCACACCACCCGGTCCCGATAGGCGGCGTGGTTGCGACGGCTTCCGTCAGGAAACAGGTCCTTCTCGGCCAGCGCGCGCACACCGTTCATGAACGGCATCGCGTCCATCTCGATGTCCGCACCGCCGACGAGGTTGGCCAGGTGGCCGATCAGACCGTAGCCGGTGATATCCGTCGCCGCCGTCGCGCGCGCCGCGAGCATCGCCTCAGCCGCCGCGCGATTCAGAGTCGACATCACGCGGACCGCCTCCCTTTCCAGGTCCGGTGGACACACGCCGCGCTTGATAGCCGTTGTGACCAGGCCCGTGCCGAGCGGTTTGGTCAGGAACAGGACGTCGCCCGCATGAGCCGACTCATGCCCCACCGCGCGGTCGGGGTGCACCTCGCCGATGACCGCGTAGCCGAACTTCGGCTCTGCATCGTCGACCGAGTGACCGCCGACCACCGCGACCCCGGCCTCCGCGAGCTTTGTGGCACCGCCGCTCACGATCTTCTCGAGCAGGCCGGTGCCGAGCTTGTCACGGGGAAACGCGGTGATGCCCAGGGCGAACAGCGGCCTCGCCCCGACCACGTAGACGTCGCTGAGCGCATTGGCCGCGGCGATTGCGCCGAAGTCGGACGGGTCGTCGACGATGGGCGTGAAGAAGTCGACCGTCGCCACGAGGGCGCGGTCCGGCGCGATGCGATAGACCGCCGCGTCGTCGCGGGCGGCCGCACCGTGCAGCACGTTGGGGTCGACGATCGGGGGCAGCGCCCCGAGTACCTGCCCTAGCTCCACCGGGCTGAGCTTGCAGGCTCAACCCGCCCCGTGGCTGTACTCCGTCAATCGAAGAGGCGAAACCGGTTCCATGCGCTCGTTAGTATCCGCGCGTGCCTCTGGTGTTTGCCGCGATCGCGCCGCATGGGGGTATCGCGATCGAGGAGGCGTGCGCTCCTGACGAGCGCGATGCTGCATCCGTGACTCGCTCCGGGATGCAGGAGCTCGGCCGGCTCTTTTCCGCTGCGAAGCCCGACGTCGTGATCGTGGCCACGCCGCACAACGTGCACATCTCCAACGCGATAGGCGTGATCGTCGCGGCGCGTCTGGCGGGCAGCCTCGACGGGACCGATCCGCTCATCGAGCTCGAGGTTCCGTGCGACACCCAGCTCGCGTGGGGCGTCCTCCAGTCCCTGGCGGGCGCGGGGCTGCCCGCGGCCGCGGTGAGCTTCGGGTCGAACGACCCGGCGTCCGCCGTCGCTCCGATGGATTGGGGCGTTCTGATCCCGCTGTGGTTCATGGGGGGACGGCACCATCCCCCGCTGCCAGTAGTTGTGGTCACGCCCGCGCGTGAGCTGACAGCCCCGGACCACGTGACGGCGGGCGCCGCGATCGCCATCGCGGCCGCAACATCATCACGCCGAGTCGCCTTCATCGCAAGCGCCGACCACGGGCACGCGCATCATGAGAGCGGGCCATACGGTTTTCATGACGCGGCGGCCGAGTACGACGCGATGGTCGTCGAGATGGTGCGAGACAACCGTCTCGACCGGCTCGTCGACATCTCGCACGAGATGATCGAAGACGCGAAGGCCGACAGCTGGTGGCAGATGCTGATGCTCCACGGCGCGACCGCGGGTTGGCACGGCAAGCTCATCTCGTATGAGGCGCCGACCTACTTTGGGATGCTGACCGCGGCCTACGTGCCTAGAGGGCGATGACGGGCGGGCGCTGAGAGCTGCGGCGTCCAGGCGGCCGAGGCCTAGGAAGCGACGAGCACCGCAGCGAGCGCATCTGTGGATGCGTGAGCGAGGAGCGCAGGAGCTGACGACGGCATTCGGCCGATCTGGGCGACGCAGATCCAGCGATCCGTCCCGTCAGCGCTCTCTCAACTGATCGAGGTCAGCTCCAGCCGGCGGATCACCGACGCTTTGAGGAGCGCGTGACGCTCCAGGTCAGGATCTTCCTGCACGATCTTCTCCGCCTCCTGGCGAACCTCGCTCAGGAGCTCGGGCTGTTGCAGCGCATCCATCGCGACGTCGGACATGCCGTGCTGGCGCGCACCCATCAGCTCCCCCATCCCGCGAAGCCGCATGTCCTCCTCCGCAAGCTTGAAACCGTCACGAACTCGCGTCAGCAGCTCGAGCCTTGCAACGCTCTTCTCGGATGGATCGTCAGCCAGGAGCAGGCAGCGGCTGCCGGCCGAGCCGCGACCCACGCGGCCGCGGAACTGATGCAGCTGGGCCAGCCCGAAATGGTCGGCGCCTTCGATCATCATCACCGTTGCGTTGGGCACGTCTACGCCCACCTCGACGACCGCGGTCGCCACCAGGACCTGGATCTCCCCGGCGACGAATCGCTGCATCACCTCTTCCTTCTCCTTGAGGCGGCCGTGGATCAACCCCATGCGCAGCTCCGGAAACACTTCCCTCTGGAGTCGTTCGAACTCGGCGGTCGCGGAGCGAGCGACGACGGCTTCCGATTCCTCGATCAATGGGCATATCACGAAGGCCTGGTGCCCGGCCGCAACCTCTGCGCGAACCAGGTCGTACGCCCGCTCGCGCCGATCGGGCTCGATGACCTCGGTGTCGACCGGGAGGCGGCCAGGAGGCATCTCATCGATCGTGGACAGGGTCATCTCCCCATAGAGAGCAAGCGCCAGCGTGCGCGGGATCGGCGTCGCCGTCATGGCGAGGAAATGCGGCCGGCCGCGGCCCTTGCCGCGCAGCAGCTCGCGCTGCCGGGTGCCGAAGCGGTGCTGCTCGTCGACCACCGCAAGGCCCAGGTTGGCGAGCTCGACGTCCTCCTCGATCAGGGCGTGGGTGCCGACCACGAGCGCGCAGTGCCCCGACGCCGCCGCCGTCCGCACGCGCCGGCGCTCGGCAGCGGTCTGGCTGCTCACGAGAAGCTCGACCGTCAGGCCGGGAAAGCTCTCCTCAAGGTAGGTGCGGAACTTGCGCAGGTGCTGCCTGGCAAGGATCTCGGTCGGCGCCATGACCACGGTCTGCATCCCAGCCGCGTGCGCCATCGCGGCGCACGCGGCCGCGACCGCCGTCTTGCCCGAGCCGACGTCGCCGTTGAGGAGGCGGTTCATGGGGACAGCCCCCTGCATGTCCTTGAACGCGTCGCGCGTCGAGCGGCGCTGGGCCTCTGTCAGCTCGAAACCGAGGCCGGCCTTGAACGCGTCACCGACCTCCGGCAGGAACGGAATCGGGGTCGCGGGCTCGGCCGCGATGCGGGCTCGAATCATGGCGAATGCCATCTGCAGCTCGAGCAGCTCGACGAACGCCATGCGGCGGCGGGCCTTCCAGTAGTCGGCCTCCGTCTCAGGCGCGTGACCCTGCCTGACGGCATCGGCGATGCCGAGCAGATGGTGGCGCTCACGAACATCCGGGGGAAGGACGTCTTCGAGGCCTGACGCGAGGGGCAGCACGGCCTCCACCCAGCCGGCAATCCTGCGCGAGGTCAGGCCGTCGACCAGGTGGTACTTCGGCATCAAGCCTCCGACGCGCTTCGGTTGAGCCTCGACGTCCGCCTCCAGCCGCTCGTATTCCGGGCTCTGCAGCTCGGGCCGGTTGCCGTAGCGCGACGCCTTGACCATCCCGGCGAGGGCGACCCTGTCACCCGGGTGCAGGTGCTTGATGACCCACGGGTTCTTGAACCAAACGACCCTGATCTCGGCGCCCGCGTCGTCCTGGATGGTCGCCTCCGTCAGCTGCATCCGCCGGTGCCTGGTCACCACAGACTTGATCGAGAGGACCGTGCCGACGATGGATGCTTGCTTGCCCGGCTCCAGACCCGAGATCTGCGTGGACTCATACGCCTGCCAGCCGAATGGCAGCGTGAGGAGGAGGTCGCGCACGGTTCGAACGCCTAGCTTTTCGAGGCGCGCGGCGTTCGTCTTGCCGATGCCGTCGAGCACGTCGACCGAGGCATCCAGGCTCCGGCTCAAGGAGAGGACTCGCGTGGACAATTACCTTTTCAGGTATCTTCGGCGGGACGCCATGATGGAAGAGCCGCCCGACACACCGCCGGCGACACCTGCCGAGACCCCGGCCGAGCCGCCTGCGCCTGCATCACCTGCACCGCCTACGCCCGAGCCAGCGCCTATAGCCGCGGCGCCGCAGCCCGCAATGACCGCGCCGCCAAAGCCGCGCTCGGGCGGATTGCGCTTCGTGATCGTCGCGATCATCCTGATCGCCCTCATCGTCATAGCAATCATCGGTTATGCCGTCGTGGGCTATGCGGCCGGCGAGAGCCGCGTCACCGAGGCCAACAAGACGCTCAACTCGGTGACCTCGGACCAGAACAAGTTCACCACGACCTTCAACTCGATGAGCACGAAGTTCAGCAGTCTCAGCACGGGGGGCAGCTTCGACGCACAGCAGGCGAAGACCCTCACGGACCAATTCGTTGCCGACGCCCAGGACTCGAGCAAGACGGTGGACAAGGACCAGGCCGCGCTGGCCGCGGCCGCGACGAAGCTCGACGACTCGTCGTGGCTCACCGTCATGGACAAGGGCAACATCGACAAGGCCCATGCGCGCATCAACCACGCGCTCAAGGCGCTGGCCGCCGCGAAGGTCGTCTCGGACGACTACGTGCAGGACGGACAGTTCCTGCAGGCGTTCATGGACACGATCATCGACCTCGACAAGCTGAGCACTCAGGCCTCGAGCAACGACCTCGCGGGGGCCAAGACCACTGTCGCTACGTTGAAGACCCACGTCGACACGGCGACGCAGCGCTCGACGGCGCCAGGTCTCCCACCTGAGTTCCACGCTCTGATGGTCGACTTCCAGACCATGGCCTCCGATTTCGCGAAGCTTCTCGACGCGGCCATTGCTTCGGACGACGCCGGAGTCAACACGTACGCGGACAAGGTCACTGCGGACGCGACCAAGCTCGGCTCGTACGACTTCACCAAGATGGGCAACGCCATCGACGCTTTCTACAAGCCCTACATCGACACGTTCAACACGGAGATGGCAGCGGCGACCGCTTAGCGCGAACGCTTCGCCTCCGCGCGGGCGAACCAGACGAGCTGGCCGGCTAGAAGAAGCACGAAAAGCACGAGGGCCGGCGCGCCCAGCCTCGACACAGCGAGCCAGGCGGCCGCCAGGATGACCACGATCACCGCGCTCTGCACCCAGTCGGAGACGAAGAGTCCCACGACCTGGACGCCCGCCGAGCGAAGGAACTTCACGCGACCGCGGGCCGCCTGATCAGCATCACCGCAAAGCGGGAGGCCGCGAAGTAGATCACCGCCAGGCCCAGGATCGAGACGAAGTCGAGCGGCCACGACGCGCCCATCCCCTCCGCGGCCCAGAACGTGCCGAGGCTGGTCAGCAGCACGCCGACGGTGTACTTCAGCGTGTTCTCCGGCACGCGCGCGAGCGGCCGCCGCACGAAAAAGCCGGTCGCCGCCACTACGGCCATCGAGACGAGGCCACCCGCAACCGCCGCCGGCAGGCCGCGCCCCGTCCCTCCGACCGCGATTACGATGAAGACGACCTCCAGGCCCTCGAGAAACACGCCCTTCAGCGCGAGGACGAATCCGATCCAGTCTGTGTTGGTGAGCGCCTCGCGCAGGGAGTTGACGGTCTGCTCGTAGGCGCGCTCCTCGTCATGCATCGCGACGATGCCCGCCGACCGGAGGACGGCCTTGTGCAGCCACCGAAGCCCGAAGAGCAGCAGCAGCGTGCCGACCAGCAGCTTCAACGCCGAGTCGGGTATCCGGGTGACGATGAACTGGCCGAACAGGACGACCAGCACCGCCAGCGAGACGAGGGCCACGACGGTGCCCAGGAGCGGGGCACGCCAGCCGCGCGTGAGCCCGACCGCCAGCACGATCGTCAGCGCTTCGGTGGACTCGACGGCCGAGCCCAGGAAAGCCGCACCGAAGATGATGATCTGCTGGTACATATAGGCAGAGATTACCCCGCTCTCCGACCTCGATTCTCAGTCCGCCCCTCACCCCACATCCCTCTCCCCAAATGGGGAGAGGGTGCCCATACCGCATCATTAGGCATATCCGGCCGGGAATGTTCACCGACGATTCGATCGTGCGGCGCGTCAACCGCGAGAACGTGCTGATGCTCGGCGGGGGCCGCGCCCTGCTCATGCAGCTCGCTCACCCGAAAGTTGCGGCGGGCGTGGACGAGCATTCGGACTTCCGGAGGCGGCCCATGTATCGGCTCAGGCGGACGGTCCGGCTCACCATGGCGATCGTCTTCGGCGATCGCGAGACGGCGCTGGCCGCGGCGCGCACCGTCAACAAGGTGCACGGCCGAGTCCGGGGCGACGATTACAGGGCGCTCGACCCCGACCTGTTGCTCTGGGTGCACGCGACGCTGGTCGACACCGCCCTCGTGACGTACGAGACCTTCGTCAAGCGCTTGAACGACGAGGAGCGGGAGGACTTCTATCAGCAGATGAAGCTCCTCGGCGAGATGCTGCACGTGCCCCACGACCGGTTTCCTGAATCATTCGACGACTTCACCCGCTATGTCGACACGATGGTCACGGACGGCACGCTGCGGGCCGGCAGCCAGGGAATCGAGCTGTCGAAGCTCGTCCTGCGCCCGAGGCTGCTGCGTCTCCCCGGCAAGGTCTTCATCCCATGGGAGGTGATCACGACGGGCCTGCTGCCGCAGGAAATTCGAGAGCAGTACGGTCTCGCCTGGGGGAGGCGTCAGGAGCGTCTCTACCGGTTGTTCGTGATCGCGGTGCCGAGGCTGGTGGCGGTGACACCGCCCGTCCTGCGCGTATGGCCGCTGCCCGGACACAACGTGAAGATCGCCGCCGACTTCTCTCTCAGCGCTTGATGTAGACGATCCCGAGCGCCCGGGGCCCGGTGTGCGTTCCGAGCACGCTGCCGATCTGGCCCACCGTGACCTCCTGGTCGGGCAGCTCCTTGCGCAGGTCGCCGGCGATGCGCTCTGCGTCGTCGGCCGACTGGGCGTGCACCACGCCGAGGTACTCCACAGGCTCGTCGGAGCGGAAGTATTCGATCATCCGCGGAATGGCCCGCGACCGCGTGCGCACACGGTCGACCGGCTTTATCTTCCCATCTTTCACGAGCAGGATCGGTTTGACGTCGAGCATCGTCCCGATCATCGCCCCGGCGCGGCTCAGCCGGCCGCCCATCTCGAGGTAGCGCAGCGTGTCGAGCAGCGCGAGGACGCGCGTCTTCGACACGCGCTCCTTCACGGCCGCCACAGCCTCGTCCAGGCTCGAGCATTCCGCCGCCACCCGGCACAGGAACGCCACCGGCATCGAAACCGTCTGGCTGTCGACGACCTCGACCCTGAATCCTTCGACGGACGTGGCGCCGACCCTCGCCGCCTCACCCGTGGCGGAGAGGGTCGCCCCGATGTGGATCGAGATGCAGCCGTCGTGGTCCTTGGCGAGCCGCTGGTACAACTCGGCGAACTCGCCCGGCGAGGGGGCAGACGTCTTGGGCAGCACCGTGGACGCGGCGAGCCTGCTGAAAAACTGCTCACCCGTGATGTCGACCCGGTCGCGGAACGTCTCCTGGCCGAAGATGACCTTCAGTGGGACGACCTCGATCCCGAATCGCTCGGCCCATTCGGCGGGCAGGTCGGCAGTCGAGTCTGTGACGACCGCGAAGCTCCGCTTCACCGCAGGCAGGTCTTGTAGCTACTCGACCGACAGGATGAAGGGATAGTGATGCTGCCCGCCGTGCTGGACCTCGACCTCGAGGCCTGGATAGTTGGAGCGGATCGCCGACTCCAGCTTCGCCATCTCCGCATCGCTGGCCTGCTCACCGCGGTATACCGTCACGAGCTCGTAAGAGTCAGGACCCAACCTCCCGAGGGCCTTGTTGACGACCTCCCCGTAGTCCTCCCCGGCGAACTCGAGGCGGTCGTTGATCAGCCCGATCACGTCGCCCTTCTTGACCTTGAGGCCATTCGAGCGGGTGTCGCGCACCGCGTGCGTGACCTCGATCGTCTGCACTCGCTCGGCCTCGGCCTTCATCGCCCGCACGTTTTCCTCCGCGGACCGGTCGGGACGGAACGCGACGACCGCCGACACGCCCTGCGGCACGCTGTGCGTCTCGATCACGTGGACCTTCTTCTTGGTGAGCCCGATGACCTGCTTGGCCGCGGCGACCACGTTCCCGTTGTTGGGCAGCAGGATGACCTCGTCGTACGGCACAGACTCGATCGCCGTCAGCATGTCCTGCGTGCTCGGGTTCATCGTCTGGCCGCCCTCGATGATCGCGTCGACGCCGAGGCCGCGGAATATGTCGACCAGCCCACGGCCGGCCACGACTGCGACAATCCCGACGCCGTTGGGCCGCGTCGGCGCGGGAGCGGCGCCTTCGGTCTCGAGGATCCTGCGGTGCTGCGTCGACATGTCGCCGACGTTGAGCTTCAGGATCTTTCCGTAGCCGCCGGCGAGGTTGATGACGGTCGTCGGGTCGTCGGTGTGCACGTGCACCTTGACCAGCTCAGGCTCCCCGACAACGAGCACCGAGTTGCCGAGCGCCTCGATCTGGTTGCGGATCAGGTCCGTGTCGAGGTTGTTGCCCTCGATCAGAAACTCGGTGCAGTAGCCCCAGCCGCCCTCGGGCAGCGCGAGCGACACCTGCGACGCCGGGGCGTGTGACCTCTTGGTTTCCGGAAGGGTCGAGAGGAATGCCTCTGTTTCCTCGAAGGTCTTCAGCATGCCCTCGAGGATGAGCTGCAGCCCAAAGCCGCCCGCATCCACGACGCCGGCGTCCCGGAGGATCTGCAGCTGGGTCGGGGTCTTGAGCACCGCTGCCCGCGCGCCGGCGGCGGCGGCCGCGATGACGCGGGGCACGTTTGCCTCGGGCGCGCTCGCTGCGGTCGCCGCGGCGCGGCCCGCCTCGCGCGCGACCGTGAGGATCGTGCCCTCGGTCGGCTTGTTGACTGCGCGGTATGCGGCGTTCGCCGCCTCCTCGAACGCTGCGGCCAGCTCCGCCGGTGTCAGCGAGCTCTTGCCTTCGACCGCTCGCGCGAAGCCGCGAAAGATCTGCGAGAGGATCACGCCCGAGTTGCCGCGCGCGCCCATCAGGCTTCCGTGGGACGCTAGCTTGGCGATCTTGCTCACCTCGGCTGCGTTCGATTCCTTCAGGTCTTCGACCGCCGACTGGAGCGTGAGCAGCATGTTCGTCCCCGTGTCCCCGTCCGGCACGGGAAACACGTTGAGCCGGTTGACCTCCTCATGGTTGGCGGCGAGCCAGCTGAGGCTGCCGAGGAGCGCTCTCTTGAAGAGCGGACCGTCCACGCCAACGGCCTTGGCCGGGGCAGCCACTCAGCGTCTCTCTTCGCGAACGCCCTGAACGTTGACGTTGACCCTGCTCACGGGCACGTTCACGGATCGCTCGACCTCGAACTTGACCGCCTGCTGCAGGTTGTGCGCGACTTCGGAGATGCGTATCCCGTACTGGACGATGACGTAGACGTCGATCACCAGGGCGCCGTCGACCGGGACGACGTCGACGCCCTTGTCGACGTGCTCGCGGCGCAGGAGCTCGGCGAAGCCGTCGCGGAGGCCGCGTCCGGCCATGCCGCCGATGCCGTAGCAGCGCATCGCGGCGTGGCCCGCGATGGCGGCGACCGCTGAAGGGAACACCTCGATCCGGCCCCACTGCCGGGACTGGACGAGTGCTGTGGTGGTCTTGGAGGCCATCTGAGGGCTCATGGTACAATTCACGTCCGCGCGCTCGTGATCGTGGGCTGAAGCGCGCCTCATTTCACTCCAGGCGGTGCATATTCCAGTGGCAAGGCAGTGCGCGATCTGCGGCAAGACGCCGCAATTCGGACATCACGTCAGTCACGCCAAGAACCGGGTCAACCGGAGGTTCCTGCCCAACTTGCAGATGGGCCGCGTGACCGTGGACGGCAAGACCTTCCGGGCAAAGGTCTGCACCCGCTGCCTGCGCACATATTCCGGGGCCTAGCCGAAGTCCAGCCCGTGCACCTCGCCCAGGCGGCGAAGGTCTTTTCGTAGCGCCGTCCAGACCCGCTCCTGAGCCTCGACGGCCGGCACGACCTCAGATTTGTCGTCGACGTCCGCGGCCAGGTCCGGTCTCTCCACCATCTCGGCAAACAGGAGCGTCCAGGCCCGCGGCACCACCTCCCTGATCGCATAGCCGCCTCCACCTAGGGCCAGCCACCGTCCTCCGCACAGCTCGTGCGCGAGCTTGTGAAAAACCCGGCCCACGTGGGGCCAGATGCGGGTGGTCCCGGCGAGGTGCGCCAGCGGGTCCAGGTAATGCGTGTCGCAGCCGTCCTGCGTCACGAGCACCGTCGGTTTGAAGCGTCTCAGCAGCGCTGGGACGACCTTGTCGAACGCCTGCAGCCACGGCTCGTCCCATGTGTACGGCACGAAGGGCATGTTCGCGGCGGAGCCTCGCCCCGGCCCCACGCCGCAGTCCTGGGGAAACCCGCTTCCAGGGAACAGCCACTGCCCGCTCTCGTGCAGGCTGATGGTCATCACGTCGGGGTCGCTCTGGAAGATCCCCTCGACGCCATCGCCGTGGTGCACGTCGACGTCGACATAAGCGACGCGATGGCCTCGCTTTTTGAGCCACATGCACGTGATGGCCGCGTCGTTGTAGGTGCAGAAGCCCGACGCGCGGTCGCGATGCGCGTGATGCAGGCCGCCGCTCGGGCTGAACACATGAAGCGCAGCGCCGCTTTCTATCTGTTCCGCCGCCACCAGCGACGCGCCGGCGACCAGCGCGGTGCCTTCGTGCAGCTCGTTGGAGATCGGGTTGTCCGCGGATGCGAATCCCGCAGCCTCGATCGCCTCCGGCGACACGTCGCGGCGCTGCGCTGGGTCGCTGAGCTTGCGGACCAGGTCGATGTAGTCGGGTGAATGGACGAGCGAGAGCTCGTCGATGGTCGCGGCGCGCGGCGGCAGGAGGTGCGCGTGCTCGATCAGGCCCGTCGAACGGATCAACTCAACCGCCAGCTGCACCCGGATCGGCTGCAAAGGGTGCTCGTCGGAAAGGTGATGCTTCATCAACGCGTCGCCGTAGACGAGCGCGACCGGCCCGGGCACGGCAACTTACGCTAACGCTTCATTGATCCGAGAAGAGCTGTTCGAATCGGTGCCCAACTTCTCGGAGGGCACGCGAACCGAGGTGATCGAGGCGATCGCTTCGGCTGCCTCGTCCGCCTACCTGCTCGACGCCGACGCTGACCCTGACCACAACCGCGCCGTGGTCTCGGTGGCCGGCTTTCGGCGGCGGCTGGTCGATGGCCTGCTGGCCGCGGTGGGGGCGGCGATCGAGCGAATCGACCTGCGCGAGCATCGTGGCGTCCATCCGCGCGTCGGCGCCGCCGACGTGGTCCCGATCGTCCCCCTGGGCGGAACGAGCCTGGACGTGTGCCGCGACGTCGCGCACGAGGTCGGTGAGCGGATCTGGAGCCGGCTGTCGGTTCCTGTGTACTTCTACGGACACGGCGAGCAGCACCGCCTGGCCGACATCCGGGCTGGGCGCGCTTCTCTCGACCTGGGCTCCGCGCCCCATCCGACAGCTGGTGCGGTGTGCGTCGGTGCGCGACCGCTCCTCGTCGCGTTCAACGTGATCCTCTACGGCACGGACCTCGTGTCTGCCCGCGCCCTGGCGCGCACGATCCGGGAGACGGGGGCCGGGCTGCGCGGCGTCCAGGCCCTCGCCTTCGAGCTGCCGGGGAGGCGAGTGCAGCTTTCGATGAACCTGTTCCGCACCGACGAGACGACGCCCTCTGATGTGATCGCGGAGCTTAGGCGGCGCGGGGTGTCGGTGGGCGCCGAGCAGGTCGTGGGCCTGTGCCCGGCCGTGGCGGCGAGCCCGGCGGCGGACGGACGCCTGCTCGAAGGCCGCCTGGCCTCCGCCGCTGCGGCGGACGGGGCGCGGCGGTGCCGCGAGCGAGGCGGTGAGGAGCTCGACGCTCTCGCCGTTCGCCTGGACCGCGAGGCCACCGGCCTGGCGACTTTGGCGGCCGACGAGGACGCGATCCTGGCCGGGGCCGAGCGGGCGGCCGCGCTCATCCAGGTGCTGGGGGCCGCGCAGGTGCTGCATCCGGAGCTGGAGGCGATGCTGCTCGTGGCCTCGCGCGGTCTGCGCGCCGCGGTCAGCGAGGCGACCGCGGCGATCTATCGGGCGCGCGTCGACTCTCTAGACGCGCGCCTAGTCTGAGCCCGTCACGGTGTCCAGGGTCACGGTGCACGCGCCACCGTTCACCTCGATGACGTAGGCGTCACGCGTCTGGTTGAAGCCCGGCGTCTGGTAGTCGAGGTTGCCGATGGCGTGCTGAGTCGCGCCCCCGTCGGCGGTGAGGCTGATCGAGCCGCATGACGCGGCCACGGAGGCGGCCGATTGCGCCCTATGCACATGCAGTGTCAGGGCTCCAGCGTTGATCGTGATCGGAACCTTCCCCGAGGGCGGCCCGAGCGTGATGTCTTCGGTCCCAGCGCCCGAGTTGAGAGACAGCGAGGCAACGTGGACGTTCGGGTTCAGCTTCAGCGCCAACACAAAGTGGCGGTTCTGCAGAAAACTTCCGCTGGCCTGCGAGATGCTCAACGTGGCGCTCGAGCGATCGAGCTGGACCTGGGGCTGTGCCCCCGAATATTCAATATGCGCGCGGTACAGGTCGGTGCCGATGTCGGAAGTAGCCGAGAGCGTCACCGTCGCCGATCCGGCATTGATCTCGATCGCAACCTTGTTCAGGCTGCCGACGCTTTCCGCCCAGTCATGCGTATGCGTCGCCGAGGGGTTGGGCGCCAGCGCGACGTAACCGGCGGCGCCCGCGATCGCTAGCAGCACGATCAAGGCGGCCGCGAGCTCGGTGTTTGGGCCGCGCACGGAGCGGCGCACGATGATCTCGAGGCCGATCACGATGAGGATTACGGGCCACAGGTCGAACAGAAGGTAGAGGCGGTCGGCCGGGAGCTTGCCTGTGTTGACGAGCAGCGCGATGACGCCCGCCAGGATGAGCACCGCCGGCCAAAAGAAGCTCCGGTAGCGGGTTGGCATATGGTCTCGGCCTAGCGCGCCCGCCGGGCGATCAGCCAGACGCCCAGGGCGATCAGGACGATGGGCCAGAAGATGTCAGCTCGAAGCCAGTCGAGCAGACCCACGTTCCTGAGCAGGAAGAACACGCCGACCGCAATCAGGACCCCCGGCCAGAAGTACTCGTGTTTCCAGAACTCCCTCACGGTGGGCAGTCTACGGGCGATGGGTCAAACCGGAGCGACCACCTCAAAGAGGCCCGGCTTCTCCTTGCGCGCCGCCTCAATCAGCTCGGCGCCGCCGACCGTCGTCTGCACCGAGGGTGCGCCGAGCAGGTACGCGCGTGTCACACGGCGGAGGTCGTCGGCGCTGACCTCGAGAAGGCGCTGCTTGAACCTCTCCCTCGCCTCTCGGGTGAAGCCAGTCGAGCGGTTGGTCGCCTCGCGGCGGCCTTTGATGTCGGGCGACTCGAGAGGATCTACGTCGCCGCACGCGCCGAGAATCGCCTCCTTGAGCGGTTCCGCGTCGATGTCGCCTTCGGTCACCCAGCGCAGAGCCTGGTCGAAGACGTCGTAGGTGCGGATGATGTTCGGGTCGCGGTACGACCCGAGGTAGAAGGTGCCGCTCGCGACTCCGGACTGCGCGTAGCCGCCGTACGCGCCGCCCTTCTCGCGCAGCTCGCGGTGGAGGAAGGTGTCGCGCAGGTAGTTGGCCAGGACGAGGAGCGCGGGCGAGTCGGGGTGCGTGTAGCGGACGGTCTTGAAGATCCGCACGTTGAACGCGACGGGCACCGGTGCGATCCGCGCCTCGGGCGCTTGCTCCCGCGGCGCAGGCTTCCCGGGCAGTCCGACGGCGCCGTCTGGCGACAGCGCGCCGACCAGGCCCGTCAGAAGCTCCTCGAGGGGGGCGATCATCGCCTCCTCGCACGTGACGATGATCCTCAGCGAGTCGCTGCGGAACAGGTTCGTCCGGATTTCGTCGAGCGTCGCAATGACACCGCTCAGCTCGTTCTCCTCCAGCTTTGCCAGGCGGCGCATCGTGTGCAGCATTCCGATCCCCTGCAGGCGGTCGTTGATCGCGCCTTCCGAGCTCAGCTTCGAGTGAGCGCGCAGCAGGGCGAACTGGAAACCCAGGCCCGCGAGCGAGCTTTCGAGCCGAGTCGCTATCTCGGCGATGATCTCCTTCAGGCGCCGCGGTTCGATCTCGAGCCTTGCAACGAGGTCGGTGAGCAGCTCGATGAACGGCTGAGCGTTGCGGTCGAGGGCCCGGCCTGAGACGACGAACGACTGCAGGAAGTCTTCCTTCGCGGCAAGCGACTGGACCTGCGCTGCCGCGCCGACGCCGCCCGTGTGCGACGCGATGCGGGCCGCGACCTGCACGTAGTCCTGGCCCGCGGCCCCGCTCTGCGTCAGGGCGCGGCTGAAGAGCGGAAGCATGTCCTTCTGCTCCTGGGTCAGGGCCCCAAAGTTGCTGCGCAGGTCGAGATATGTGATGCCGTTTGTGGGCTGGGGATAGAACTCCACCGTGGCCCCGAGCATGGTGGCGTCGCGGCTTGGCACGTCCTCGAACTTCATCGGGATGTCCGACAGCTCGAGCGTCGGGAGCACTGAAAGATCCTGCTTCGCGTCCTGGTCTGCCTTCAGCCGCAGCGCCTCCTCGACGATTCTCTTCTTCTCCGCCTCGTCGAGCCGCGCCTCGACGGCTGCGAGGCGGTCGAGCTCGACGCGCCGCTGGCGCTCCTCAAGGTCCGGGTCGGGCTCGACTGTGAGCAGGGCGCGGTGCATGTTGTCGACCAGCTCCGCCCGGATCAGGTTTTCGAAGAAGCGACCCTCGCGGCGCGCCTTCTCGAGGTGCTCCAGGTCGGCGTCAAAGTCGAGCGCGCTCATCGGGTCCCCGCCGAACTGGTACGGGGGATGGATCGTGAACAGCAGCCTCAGGGCATATGGAAAGCCGGCGTTGGATCGCTCGCGCTTCTCGAACTCGAGGTGATGGATCGCGGCATCGACCTGTGATTGGTCCACGCCGCGGTCAGCCACGCTCTCGAGCGTGTCGAGGATGACCCGTTCGACCTTCTCGGCGTCCTCGCTCGCGATGCCCTTCAACCCCGCCCCGAAAACCGAGTCGCGGAAATCGTCGTGCAGGCCGCTGCCGTCCGCGAGCGCGCTTCCGATTCCCGAGTCGATGAGGGCCTTGCGCAGCGGCGAGCCCGCGTTGCCGAGCAGCACGTCGGACAGGACCCTCATGGCGAGCAGCTTGAAAGAGTCCGCACCGGGCACGGTCACCCACGCGAGAAGCGCCTGGGACTTGCGGGATCGATCCTCGTCCGCTGTGACCGGATATGGCTCAACCGCGCGGCGCGGGTTCTTGAATCGCTTCAGGTCGGGGATCGCGCTGTCGACCTGGATGCGCTCGAATCGTGACAGGACGTTGCGCTCGATCGTTTCGAGCGTCTCGACGAGCGGCCGGTCCCCATATGTGTAGAAGTACGCGTTGCTCGGGTGATAGTGCGTAGCGTGGAACTTTCGCAGCTGCTCCCAGGTCAGATTGGGGATCTCTTGCGGATCGCCACCCGAAAGGTGCTCGTAGGGCAAGCCCTCGAAAAGCGTTTTGCGCATCGCGCGGTCGACCGCCGCACCCGGCGTCGCGAGGCTGCCCTTCATCTCGTTGAAGACCACGCCCTTGTAGCGCAGCCCGCTCGTCGGATCCGCAGGGTCCTCGAACTCGAAGCGGATGCCCTCCTGCTTGAACGCGTCCTCTGAGATGCGAGGGAAGAACGTCGCGTCGAGGTAGACGTCCAGAAGGTTCACGTAGTCCTTCGCGTTGCGGGTGCTGAAGGGGTACATCGTCCAGTCCGGACCCGTAAGCGCGTTCATGAAGGTGGCGAGGGAGCGCCTCGACATGCTGAAAAACGGATCGCGCACCGGGTAGCGCTGCGAGCCGGCCAGGACGACGTGCTCGAGGATGTGTGCTGCGCCCGTCGAGTCGCTCGGCGGCGTCGGGAAGAAGACCGCGAACCCGTTGTTGTCTTCCTTGGACTCGATGTGGATGTGGCGGGCGCCGGTGCGATCGTGCTCTAGCTCGATGTAGGTGCCGTCGAGCCGCTCGAGCGGCTCGCGTCGCTTGATCGTGTAGCCGGCGATCGCGCTTGAAGTTGTGTTTGCCATGTAAAAGGTTGAGTCTAGGATGTGATTCGTGTTCACCGCCGCGGAGCTCGATTTCCTGCGCTCTCAGCGTCTCGCGCGCCTCGCCACCGTCAGCCCCTCGGGTTGGCCGCACGTGGTGCCGGTGATGTACACGATGAATGACGATGGGTCACTTGACTTCGACGTGGACGGGGTCAAGCTGCGGAACCTGACGGCGGATCCGCGGGCGGCGATGGTGGTCGACGCGATGGGACCGAAGCGCGGGATCGCGATGCAGGGGCGCGTTGAGCTGATCGGTCCCGAGCGCGCGCGGCTCCGCCCTGAGCACCAGTTCACCTGGGGTCTGTGAGATCCCCACGAACTCAGAGGACCCGCGATGCAGTCCGTGGAGCGGGCTGCGGAGCGGCTCGCCGTGAGTTCGCGGGGGCCCCAATAAAGATTCGGCGCTTTTCTCTCGGTTTGGGCCTGGTCCTAGCCACGGTCGCGTGTGCTTCCGGGTCCAGCACGGCGGGTCCCTCTTCCGGCTCGCGCGTGACGCCCACGCCTTCGCCGCCGATCTCGTCCGAGTGGACGGAATATCACCGCGACGCGGGCCGGTCCGGCGCGGGACCGGCCGAACCGTCTTTGTCGTCGCCGAAGGTCGCTTGGACCATGGGCGTGGACGGCAGCGTGTACGCGTCGCCGCTCGTCGTCGCCGGCCACGTCATCGTCGCCACCGAGAACAACACCGTTTATTCGCTCGACCTGTTCACGGGCTCCAGCGTGTGGCAGAAACACCTTGGTGAACCGGTAGTGGCGTCCTCGCTGCCGTGCGGAGACATCAGGCCGGTCACGGGAATCACCGGGACGCCGGCCGTGGATCCTGCGACCGGCCGGCTGTACGTCGTGGCGTTCGTCCGACCCGGCCACCACGTCCTGTTCGCCCTGAGCCTGACGGACGGCTCGGTCCTGTTCCAGCAGGATGTCGACCCGGCCAACTCAAATCCTGCCGTCCAGCAGGAGCGCGGGGCTCTCGCCATAGGTTCGGGCTTCGTTTACGTCCCGCTCGGCGGGCTCTACGGCGACTGCGGCGCGTACAACGGCTACGTCGTCGCAATACCTGAGGGGAGCGGCCAGGGGCTCGCGTATCGCGTGCACGCTCCGCGCGGCGCGGGAATCTGGTCGCCGCAGGGCGTGACCGTGGGAGCCGACAGCAGCGTGTACGTCGTGACCGGGAACGCGACCTCAGGCTCGAGCTTCGCTTACAGCAACTCCGTCCTTCAGCTGTCGCCGGACCTGCAGACGTTGCGATCGTACTTCGCGCCGTCCAACTGGGCTTCGCTCGACGCCAGCGACACCGACCTGGGGTCGGTAGGCGCGACGCTCCTTCCAAATGGATTTGCTCTCGCGATCGGCAAAGAGGGGGTCGCGTATCTGCTCAAAGCGTCGAGCCTCGGCGGCCTCGGAGGCCAGGTGACGAGCAGCCGCGTGTGCTCAGGCGCCTGGGGCGGCACCGCGGTGGCCGGGTCGACCGTGTTCGTGCCGTGCTCCGACGGCCTGTACGCGCTTGCCGTGACGCCTACGTCGATTGGCGTCGCGTGGCACGCCGACCGTCCGGTGGTCGGGACGCCGATCGTGGCGGCCGGCGCGGTGTGGGCGATCGACCAGTCCTCCGCGACGCTTTACGCGCTCGATCCCATCACTGGGAGTGTCGTGTTCAACACACCGCTCGGGTCGTCGGAGCACTTCAGCACCCCCGCGGCCACGGAGGGGTTCGTGGTCGCGCCGGCGGGGCAGAAGGTCGTGGCCGTCGCGGTCGTCAGCTAGCCCGCTAGCCCTGAATTTCGCGCAGCAGGTTGGCCATCTCGATCGCCGCTTCGGCGGCTTCGGCTCCTTTGTTGTTCTTCGGTCCGGATCGCGCGAGCGCCTGGTCCCTGTCGTCCGTGGTGAGCACGCCGAAGGCGATGGGGACGCCGGTATCGAGCTGCACTTGCATCAGGCCCGAGGCAGCCTGCATCGCGACGACCTCGAAGTGGAACGTCTCGCCGCGGATGACGCATCCGAGGCAAACGATTGCGTCGTGGCCGCCTTTCTCCGCGAGGGCCAGTGCGGTGACGGGCAGCTCGAGGGAGCCGGGGACCCAGAAGACGTCCGGGTCTTCCAAGCCGTGCTCTTGCAGCGCCTCCTGCGCGCCCCTGAGCAACCGTTTGGTCACGTCCTCGTTGTAGCGCGCCACCACGATGGCGATCGACAGCTCGCTTCCGTCCAGGTCGGGCGTGGCGCCCTTCTCACCCACAGCGCTGATTAGAGCAAGTGACCGAGCTTGTCTTTCTTCGTCTTGAGGTAGCGCTCGTTGTGTGGGTTTGACTGGACTCGGATCGGGACGCGCTCGACGACCTCGAGTCCGAAACCCTCCAGGCCGTAGATCTTCTTAGGGTTGTTGGTGAGCAGGCGGATCTTGCGCACGCCGAGGTCGTAGAGGATCTGGCTTCCGATGCCGTAGTCGCGCTTGTCCGGTGGATGCCCCAGCGCTTCGTTCGCCTCGACGGTGTCCATTCCCTTGTCCTGCAGGTTGTAGGCGTGAAGCTTGTCCAGCAAGCCGATCCCCCTCCCCTCCTGGTGCCTTATGTAGAGGATGACGCCGCGCCCCTCCTCGGCCATCATCTCCATCGCGGCGTGCAGCTGCGCGCCGCAATCGCAGCGGAGGCTGCCGAAGATGTCGCCGGTGAGGCACTCGGAGTGCGCCCTGAGGAGCACCGGCTCTTGTGGGTCGATCTCCCCAAGGACGAGCGCGAGGTGGTTCTCGTGTCGCAGGACGTCCTCGTAGGCGTAGAGCTTCCACGCTTTCTCGGGCTCGCCGATCGGGATCACAGCCTCGACGCGGCGCGCGACGAGCTTCTCGTTACGCCTTCTGTATGCGATGAGCTGCTCGACCGTGATCACCTTGATTTGATGCTCGCTTGCGAACCGCTCGATGTCCGGCATGCGGGCCATCGTGCCGTCTGGTTTCATCAGCTCCGTGATCACGCCGGCCGGATAGAGCCCGGCCATCGTGGCGAGATCGACCGCCGCCTCTGTCTGACCTGCCCTGGTCAACACACCGCCTTCGGCTGCTCTCAGCGGAAACGTGTGGCCTGGCATCGAGAAGTCCGATGTTTTCGCGTCCGGGTCGACGACTTTGCGGATCGTCGCCGCGCGGTCGTGGGCCGAAGCGCCGGTCGTCGTCATGTCTCGGGCGTCGATGCTGACGCTGAACGCGGTGCCCAGGCGGCTCGTGTTGTGCTCCACCATCGGCCCGACGCCGAGCTCATCGAGTCTTCTTGCGAGCACGGGCATGCAGACCAGGCCCGAGCCGTGGTGCGTCATGAAGCTGATGTGATCGGGGGTGACGAGCTGGGCGGCGACGACCAGGTCTCCCTCGTTCTCGCGGTCCTCGTCGTCCACGACGATGACGAACCTGCCGGCTTTGAAGTCGACAAGCGCCTCCGGGACCGTGGCCAGGCTCATGGTTCGACGAAGTCTACCGGCGCAGGTTTCGGGCTACGTATCTTGCTATCACGTCGGCCTCGAGGTTGACGACGCTACCCCGCCTGTAAGGGCCGCCGATCGTGGCCTCGAGCGTGTGGGGGATCAACGCGACCTTGAACGTCCCGGGCGGCTTGTCCACGCCGGCGACGGTGAGGCTCACGCCGTCGACCGCGACGGAACCCTTCAGCGCCACGAACCTGGAGATCGAAGCGGGCAGCTCGATCGTGACCTCCCGTCCGGTGGCCGCCATCTCGACGGCGGCTACCGTGGCGGTCGCATCGACATGACCCTGCACGAGGTGACCGTCAATGGTTGAGGTGGCGCTGAGAGGCAGCTCCAGGTTGACCTCACTCCCCGGTTTCAGCTTTCCCAGGTTGGTCCGGCGCAGCGTCTCGGGCACGATGTCGGCGTAGAAGACGGGGCCTCTCTTCCTAACGACGGTGAGACAGCACCCGTTCACCGCGACGCTGCTCCCGATTTTCAGGTGGCGCGCGATTCCGCCATGGTCGATGCCGATGAGGCCTCGCTCCGCCTCGACGACCTTGGCGACGGCGCTAACGATCCCGGTGAACATTTATGTAACCCGTGATGAGGATGTCATTTCCGAGGCGCGCGAAATCGACCTCGGTGAGCGCACTCGCGTCGGCCAGATGCTCGACGCCCTCGCCGCCAAGTGGCCCGGGCGCAGCCCGTCCCCCGATCAGCCTGGGCGCCACATACGCGTACACCTTGTCGACGAGGCCTTGCGCGAAGAAGGCCGCGTGCACCTCGCCCCCGCCTTCGACGAGGAGGCTGATCACGTTGCGCTTGCCCAGCTCGTCGAGGAGATCTGGGAGCGAGACCCGACCGTCGGTGGCGGCCGGCAGCTCCAGCACCTCGGCGAGACCGACCCTTCCCGGCTTGGTGGTGGCGATGATCGTGTTGGCGCCGAGGACCCGTGCCGACTGCCGGATCCGGAGCTGGGAATCGAGCACGATGCGCACGGGTTGGCGAGCGTCCTCCCCGTCGAGGCGGGCAGTGAGCTCGGGGTCATCGGCGGTCACCGTGTTGATGCCGACCAGGATCGCGTCGTGCTGGTGCCTCAGCCGGTTGCCGTGCCGGCGCGCCTCCTCGCCGGTGATCCAGCGCGACTCGCCGGCGCGGGTGGCGATCTTGCCGTCCAGGCTCATCGCGAACTTGGCGGAGGCGAAGGGGCGGCCCGTCAGGCGGTGCTTGACGTAGAACTCGTTGAGCCTGTTGGCACGCTCCTGGTGGATCCCCAGCGTGGTCCGGACGCCGGCGGCTTGGAGCCTTTGCACTCCCGCTCCGCGGACACGTTGATCCGGGTCGGTCATCGAAATGACCGCGCGCGCAATGCCTGCCCCGATCAGCGCATCGACGCAGCAAGGGCTGCGGTGGGCGTGGGTGCATGGCTCGAGGTTGATGTAGAGCGTGCCGCCTCTTGCGCGTTCCCCCGCCTGGGCGAGGGCGTCCTGCTCGGCATGCGGCTGGCCCGCCGCGCGGTGAAAACCTTCGCCTGCGACGCGGCCCTCGCGGTCGATCACGACGGCGCCGACCATCGGATTTGGACTCGTCCGGAAATCGGCCTGGCGCGCGAGCTCGAGAGCGCGCGCCGACCAATGAAGGTCGACGGCGCTGTGCTCGCCCTCTAGGGGACGTACATCAGCTGTCATTGAAACAACCGAATTAGGTCTATGAGATTCTCCATCTGCTTTTTGCGCTGGATCCAATTTTTGTTCGTTGCGACCTCACCTCAGTGAACTGAAGAGTGAGTTATAGGTGAACAAGCCCTCGGGCTATTAGTACCGGTCAGCTCAAAGAATTACTTCTCTTACACCTCCGGCCTATCAACCTGCTGGTCTAGCAGGGCCCTTACCCGGTTAACCCGGTGGGAGACCTTATCTTGGAGTTGGCTTCGCACTTAGATGCTTTCAGCGCTTATCCAAACCGGCCATGGCTACCCGGCGCTGCCACTGGCGTGACAACCGGTACACTAGCGGGCCGT
>DATNMQ010000027.1:0-3820 GCA_035602465.1 Candidatus Sulfotelmatobacter sp.
GCCCAGATGATCGACTCGTGCACGACCGCGCCCGGCTCGACCTCCTTGTTCGGCCAGATGCGAACGTTGGCGTTGACCGTCGAGCCGGCGCCGATCACGACGTCGCTGCCGATCACGCTGCCCTCTTCGAGCAGGCAGCCGTTCTTGATCGTGACCGACCGGCATACGACCGATCCGCGCAGCCGGGAGTTCAGCCCGATGTAGCTGTGATCCCAGACGATCGAGTTGGAGATCTTCACCCCGGAGTCGACCGTCGTGTACGCGCCGATGACCGCGGGCCCGTTGACCCACGAACCCGCGCGCAGCTTGGCGCCCGCGCCGATCAGCGCCGGCCCGTCCACTCGCGCGCCCGGAAACACCTCTGCATCGGGATGGATCCAGATCGAGTCGCCGGTGCGGTCGCCGGGCAGCTGCACCTTCACGCGACCCTCGAGGCAGTCGAAGTTCGCCTTCACGTACGCGGCGTGGCTGCCGACGTCCTCCCAGTAGCCGTCCGCGATCCAGCCGAAGACGTGCTCGCCTTCCTTCAGCAATTTTGGAAACACGTCGCCGGACCAGTCGGTCACCTCGCCAGGCCGGAAGAAATCGAACACCGACGGGTCGAGGATGTAGATCCCGGTGTTGGCCAGGTCGGAGATCACCTCGCCCCAGCTCGGCTTCTCGATGAAGCGCTGCACCGCGCCCCCTTCGTCCATGACGACCACGCCGTACTCGAGCGGATTGGGGACCGGCTTCAAAACGATCGTGGCGAGAGCCTTGCGCTCGCGGTGGAACCGGGCCGCCGCGCCGAGGTCGATGTCGGTCAGCGAGTCGCCCGAGATGACGACGAAAGTCTCGGTGAGCTGCGCGCGCGCCAGCATGACCGAGCCCGCGGTGCCGAGCGGCGAGTCTTCGACCGAGTAGGTCAGCGCGACGCCCTGCTCGGAACCGTCGCCGAAGTAGTTGCGAATCGATGCGCCCATGTACTGAACCGTGGCCACCACGTCGCGCAGCTGGTGGCGGCGCAGGTGCAGAAGAATGTGCTCCATGATCGGCCGGCCCGCGACGGGCACGAGCGGTTTCGGAATGCTGCTCGTGAGCGGCCGGAGACGAGATCCCTCGCCGCCGGCCATGACCACTGCCTTCATCTCCCCTTCCTCACTACGATCTTATGCGCGTGCTGGAAGAACTCGAGCAATTCGCTTACGACCTGCTCTGGACATGGCAGCCCCGCATCGAAGCCCTTTTCCGCGCGCTGGACCCCGAGCTGTGGAAGTCGACCCGCGAAAATCCGGTGCTTCTCCTCGCGCAGCTGGGCGAGGACGGAATCAAGAAAGCCGCCGCGCGGCCAGAGGTGCGCGACGCGCTCGAGGGCGCCCGCGCCGCGCATCACGAGTACTACGAGCGGCATCCCCGATTCATGGACGCCCAGGCGCCGCTCGCCGTCGCCTACTTCTCGCTCGAGTTCGGAATCTCCGAATGCCTGCCGATCTACTCGGGCGGCCTCGGCGTGCTCGCGGGCGACCACCTGAAGGCAACGAGCGACCTGGGTCTTCCCCTGGTCGCAGTCGGACTCCTGTACAAGCAGGGGTTCGGGCGGCAGGACATCGACGCGAGCGGCCACCAGGTCGAGGTCTACTCGGAAAACCGCGGTTCGGACCTGCCCGTGCGCAAGCTGGAGGGTGTGGAGGTCGAAGCGCCGATCGGCACGCGCAACGTGCGCATCGCCGTCTGGCGCGCCCAGGTCGGGCGCGTCTCGCTCTTCCTCCTCGACACCGACCTCGAGGCGAATGCGCCGGACCTGCGCAGCATCACCGACCGCCTCTACGTGCCTGAGCCGGACCGCCGGCTGCGCCAGGAGATCGTGCTGGGCATCGGCGGGGTTCGCGCACTGCGCGCCCTCGGGCTCGACTCCGGGGTCTTTCACTTGAACGAAGGGCACAGTTTCCTCTGCGCGATCGAGCGCATCCGCGAGCTTCGCGCGTCGCGGCAGATGTCCCTCGAGGAGGCCCGCCTCGTCGCCCGCGCGGGCATCGTCTTCACAACTCACACCCCGATCGCCGCCGGCAGCGACTACTTCGACGCCGGCCTCGTATGGGATCTGCTCGGACCGTACCTGAGCCAGGTCGGCATATCGTTCGACCGCTTCATGGATCTCGGACGGCAGCGCCCCGGCGATCCCCGCGAGCGGCTGTGCACGACGTATGCGGCGCTCAGGCTCGCCGACCAGTCGGTCGGCGTCAGCCGTCTCCACGGCGCGGTATCGCGTCGGTTGTGGAAGGACGCATGGCGCGGGCTGCCCGAGGCGCAGGTGCCGATCGGCTCGGTCACCAACGGCGTGCACATGCCGACGTGGGTCGCGCCCCAGATCGCCGGCCTGCTTGCGAGCTACGTCGGTCCCGACTGGTGGGACCTCGACCCAAGCGACGGTCGCTGGCATGCGGTCTACGAGATCCCGGCCGCCGAGCTGTGGGCGATCCACCGTGACCTGAAGGCGCGGCTGCTGGAGATGTCGAAGGAGCGCTCGGAGCATCCGACGGAGCTCGATCCCAACGCCTTGACGATCGGCTTCGGCCGCCGCTTCGCACCCTATAAGCGCGCGAATCTTCTGCTCAAGGATCGGCCGCGCCTGACGAAGCTGCTGCGCAGCTCGAAGCGGCCTGTGCAGATCCTCTTCGCGGGCAAGGCGCATCCCGCCGACCAGCCCGGCAAGGACATCGTGGCCGGCATCGTCGCGCTGTCGCGTGAGGAGCCGCGGGTCGTCTTCCTCAAGGACTACGACATCACGCTCGCGCGCCACCTCGTGCAGGGGGCGGATGTGTGGCTCAACAACCCGCGCCGCTTCCTCGAGGCAAGCGGCACGAGCGGGATGAAAGCGGGCGCCAATGGGGCGCTGAACGTCAGCAGCCTGGACGGCTGGTGGGATGAGGCGTACCGGCCAGAGTTCGGATGGGCGATTCCCTCCGCCGCGACCCTCGACCGGCAGGACATCGACGACCTCGCCGAGGCGGAGGGTCTGTTCCGGCTGCTCGAGCGCGAGGTCGTCCCCGCCTTCTATGAGCGCGACGAGTCAGGCGTGCCGCAGCGCTGGGTCGAGATGATGAAGGCGTCGATCCGCAACGTCGTGACCGGCTTCTCCGCGCGCCGCATGGTCATCGACTACTTCAACACCGCCTACGGCCCAGGCGCCCGCCGGGTCGAGCAGCTGCGCCTACTCCCCGACTGGGGTGGATAGGTATGAAAGGGAACCCAGATGGTTCCCTCTCATCGGCCGGTCGCTTCGCGACGGGCCTGCTCTCTTTCCGGTATACGGTTTGGACTTTTCTAAGAGTCACTCCTAGCCAACGCTGGGCGCTCCACAGGTCACACGTGTCGCGGCCGGGATAAACCCGGCCGCCGGTGCGACGACAGCTACTCACCTACTGGGGTGACCGAGGGGGTCGCGACGAGGCCTCGGCTCTCGCGCTTCGATGCGATCGCCGACAGGTACAGCTGCACGTACCGCTGCGCCGAACGGGACCACGACACGTCCTCTTTCATCGCGTGCTGGACGAGCCACGCCCAGACGTCCGGGTGGCGGTACGTCTCCGCGGCCCTGACCACCGCTGCGAAAAACTGCCACGGGTCGTAGCGACCGAACCGGAACCCGTTGCCCGTCTTCGCCACCGGGTCGTAGTCGCGGATCGTGTCCGCGAGGCCTCCCGTGGTGCGGACGACGGGGATCGTTCCGTAGCGCAGGGCGATCAGCTGGGCCAGCCCGCAGGGCTCGAAGCGCGACGGCATCCACAGCATGTCCGCGCCGGCATAGATCCGCTGCGCAAGCGCCGAGTCGAAGCCGATC
>DATNMQ010000030.1:0-39688 GCA_035602465.1 Candidatus Sulfotelmatobacter sp.
GGGCGCCGGGAGCGACGACCGCGATCGCGAGCAGCAGGCGCGCGATGCCGTGCAGGGCGCCGAGGAAGAGCTGCTCAAGGCGGTGCTCGGTCTCAACAGCATGGGCATCCGGCTCAAGGGCCCGCTCGAGGGACTGATCGACTTCCCGAGCTATCGCGACGGTCAGCTCATCGAGCTGTGCTGGAAGCTCGGCGAGGAGCGTGTCGAGCACTGGCACCGCGAAGGCGAGGGCTTCGCGGGACGAAAGAGGCTCTAACGAGGTATAAGGGAAAACCCTGATGGTTTTCCCTCATCGGCCGGTCGCTTCGCGACGGGCCTGCTCCAATTCCGGTATAAGGTCGGGCCTTTACTAAGTAGCCTTCCAACTGACACCGTCTGGTGGCGCTTCGGACAAAGTCGCGGCCGGGGTGAACCCGGCCGCCATGGCGACCCTGGTCTGAGGTATGAGGAAAAACCCTTGAGGCGCGTCCGTGAATTAGCTCTTTTCGGGGACTCGGCCTCTGACCGCTTCGTAGACCGTCTTCGCGATCCCCGCCGCGTCCAGCCCGTGCTCCTTCAGGATGTCCGAGGCCTTGCCCTGCGGCAGGAACTGATCCGGCAGGGCGACGGTGCGGACCCGTCCAGCCAGGCCGTGCGGCGCGAGCGCCTCGAGCACCGCGCCTCCGAATCCGCCGGTGCCGACGTTGTCCTCGACGGTTATGACGACAGGGTGCGAGCGTGCCCAATCGGTGATTCGCGGATCGACCGGCTTGATCCATCGCGCGTTGACCACGGCGCATGAGACGCCCTGGAGCTCGAGGCGTTCTGCCGCCTCGCGCGCGACCTCGACCATCTTGCCGACGGCGAACACGACCGCGTCGTCGCCCTTGCGCAGCTCCTCCCAACGGCCGACGGGGAGTGGCTCTACGGGCAGGTCGGGGGTCGATGGCACCGGGCCGCGCGGATAGCGAATCGCCACGGGTCCATCCATCGATAGCGCGGTCTCCAGAAGCGCGCACAGCTCGGTCGCGTCTTTCGGCGCCGCGACCTTCATGTTGGGGATGAGGCGCAGGTAGGAGAGGTCGAAGATGCCGTGGTGCGAGGCGCCGTCGGGGCCGGTCACACCCGCGCGATCGAGGATGAAGACGACCGGCAGCTTGTGCATCGCGACGTCCATCAGCGTCTGGTCGAACGCGCGCGCGAGGAAGGTCGAGTAGATGCACACAACGGGGTGCATGCCGGCCATCGCGAGACCCGCTGCGAATGTCACCGCATGCTGCTCGCAGATGCCGACGTCGAAGAAGCGGTCGGGAAACTCTTTCGCGAAGTTGAGCAATCCCGTCGATGAGGCCATCGCCGCGGTGATGGCGACGACCTCTGGTCGTCGCGCGCCCGAGCTCATCAGCGCCTCGCCGAAGACGTCGGTGTAGGTCACCTCGGTCGAGCGCGGCCGCCCCGTGAGCGGATCGAATGCGCTGACGCCGTGCAGCTTGTCGACGTCGTCATCGACCGCCGGGCTGTAGCCATGGCCTTTCTCGGTCACGACGTGCACGACCACCGGCTCGCGCAGCTTCTTCGCGCGGTTCAGCACCTCTTCGAGCGCCGCCTCGTCGTGGCCGTCGACGAGGCCCGCGTACTTGATCCCGAGGCTCTCGAACATGGTCGACGGCTGGAGCAGCTGCTTGAGACCTTCCTTGACGCGGTAGGCCGCCTGGTCCGCGGTCGACCCGACCAGTGGCAGCTCGCGGAGCAGGCGCGAGATGTCGTCCTTGATCCGCTCGTACCGGGGGTCGACGCGAAGCTGGGACAGGTGGCGGGCGAGGCCGCCCACCGTCGGCGCGTAGGAACGGCCGTTGTCGTTGATCACGATGATCAGGTTGGGCGGCTGCAGGTGGGCGATCTGGTTCAGCGCTTCGTAAGCCATGCCGCCGGTCAGCGCGCCGTCGCCGATGACAGCTACCACGAAACCGTCGATGCGCTTGCGCAGCCTGGCCTCCGCGATGCCGAGCGCGTAGCTCAACGACGTCGATGCGTGGCTGTTCTCCACCAGGTCGTGCTCGGACTCCTTGCGCGACGGGTATCCCGACAGGCCGTCTCGCTGCCGAAGCGACGCGAACCGGCCCGCCCTGCCGGTTATGAGCTTGTGCACGTACGCCTGGTGGCCGGTGTCCCAGACGATCGCGTCCTTGGGGCTGTCGAAGACCCGATGCAGGGCGAACGTGAGCTCGACAACGCCGAGGTTAGGGGAGAGGTGGCCGCCCGTGCGTGAAGTCTGCTCGACGAGAAAGGCGCGGACCTCTCCGGCAAGCTGGGTGAGGCGAGGTCCGTCCAGGGCTCGGAGGTCCGCGGGGGAGTGGATCGTCTCGAGGATTCCCACGTCTCTAGTTAACGCCCACCACCTGTCATGAGTTTCGCGGCGGCAGGGGCCATGAGTCCTTCGAGCTCGAAGCAGAGCCCGCCATGAGCTGCGCGAGCTCGATGCAGAGCCTGGTGCCGGCCCCGCTCGGGCCGCGCAGCACCGTCGTGAGCTCGGTGTTCGTGTTCCAGGCGGAGGCGGCGATGTCGATGTGCGCCCAGGGCTTCCCGCCGGCGAACTCGGCGATGAACATGCCGCCCATGATGGTCCCCGCCTCGCCGTACTCGGCGTTGCGCAGGTCGGCGATCTGGCTGCGCAGGAGGATGCGGTAGTCGGCGTAGATCGGCAGGCGCCAGACGCGGTCGCCGGCCTCGCGTGACGCACGCTCGACGACCGACCAGAAAGCGTCGTCGTTGCTGACCGCGGCGCTCGCCGCGTGCCCGATGGCGACCGTCGCCGCGCCGGTGAGGGTCGCCAGGTCGATCATGTGTGTGGCCCCGTTGCGCAAGGCGTGGGTCAATGCGTCGGCAAGGACGAGGCGGCCCTCAGCATCCGTGTTCACGATCTCGACCGTCTTGCCATCCGCGCTCACGAGCACATCGCCCGGGCGCTGCGCGGCGGGGCCGACCATGTTTTCCGCGGCCGCGATCACCGCCATGACGTCCAGGGGCAGCTTGCGTGACGCGATGACCTCGATGGCCGACAGCACCGCGGCCGCGCCCGACATGTCGTCCTTCATCTGGCTCATGTGCTCGGCGGTCTTGAGCGAGATGCCGCCGGTGTCGAACGTGATGCCCTTGCCCACCAGGGCAAGCGTCGTCTCGTTGGCCTGTGAACGATGGCCGGCGTCATGGTTCCCGTGGTATCTGATGCGGATTAGACGAGGCGGCCTGACCGATCCGGAGCCGACGCCCAGGAGCAGGTTGTAGCCGCCCGACTTCAGCTCGCCCGGCCCGAGAACCTCGACCTCCAGGTTGTGACGCTGGGCGATGCTGACCGCCTCCTGCGCCAGGGCGTCCGGCGTGAGCTCGTTCGGTGGTGCGTTCTGCCATTCGCGGGCGCGGTTGGTCGCCTCGCCGTTCTCCTGGGCCGCGACGATCTCGTTCTCCCGTCCGGCGCCGAAGCCCACGAGCACGATCTCATCGATCTCCCGCCGTTCCGGTGCGGCTCCAGTCTGCCGAGAGCGGCGCTCGAAGGTGCCCATGACGCAACCTTCGACGACCGCCTTCAGGCTATCCAGGCCCAGCGGCTCGCCACGCAGGATGGCCATTCGCTTGTAGCCCCAGGTCCGCGACGCGCGGACGAGCTCGTGATGAGCTGAGCGGAGGCGCTGGCCGTCCAGGTCGTGCGGAGCGCCGAGCCCGTACAGGATCACGCGCCGCGGTTTGATCTTGCCCTGGGCGGGGATTGGGAGGACCTCATGGATGCGGCCGCGGAACTCCGCGTTGGCGATCATCTCGGAGAGGACTCCGCCCATTACGCCGTCCAGCTCGAGCGCGGGACCGGCGAGGTTCTGGCCGGTGACGACGGGGATGGCAAGTGCGTCGACGTTCAGCTCGGCGGGGCCCGCCGAAGCGAGGCTGATCTTCACGGCACCCCATAGCGTAAAACTCCGGACTACACTCCCTCCCGAAATGGCGCTCGGCGCCGGGTCGAATCTCGGGCCTTATCGCATCGTCCAGCAGGTGGGGCGAGGCGGGATGGCGACCGTCTACAAGGCCTTCCAGCCCTCGCTGCACCGATTCGTCGCGATCAAGGTCCTGCCCGACTTCCTGGCCGCGGACCCAAGCTTTCGAATGCGCTTCGAGCAGGTCGCTGCGCTGCTCGTCGCTTCACCCGGATCTGGGCCACCTGGATCGCCGAATCTCTCGTCGAGGTCTTTCGGCCGCGCCTCTAGCGGAGGTGTTCGGCCACGAGCTCCAGGACGTGAGCCACACGTAGGTTCAGGTGGCGTTTGCGGGCGGCGGTTGCGACGTGCATCAGGCATCCGGGGTTGTCCGACGCGACGACCGCACAGCCGGTCTTGGCGATGGCGTCGAGCTTCCACTCCGCCAGTCGGTCCGCGACGCGGGGCCACTCGAGGCTGAAGGATCCCCCGAAGCCACAGCAGTTCGCGATGTCCGGGATGTCGACGACCTCATAGCCCGCGAGCTCGAGCACGCGGCGCGGCTCGCTCCTCAACCCGAGCTGGCGCAGCGTCTGGCAGGAGTCGTGATACGCGATCTTCAGGCTCATCCGGTCGCCGTCGACCAGGTCCGGGTTGGCCTCGAGCAGTTGGAGCGCGAACCTGGTCGAGTCGCGGAAGCGCGAGCGGACCTCCTCATCCCCCTGGGCGCCCCAGTCACGCGCGTCCATCGTGTACGCGCCGAAGCACGAGGCGGATGGGGTGACGATCAGACCCTTGGAATCTCGAAGCGCGGCGGTCGTCTGCTCCGAGAGAGCGGCTCCCGTCTTGAACTCGCCCGCGTTGGCGGCGATCAGGCCGCAGCACCACTGCTCCTTGGGAAATCCAACCTTGAAGCCCGCCGCGGCGGCGATGCGTTCGAGCGCGACGCCCGCCTGCGGCCACATCCGGTCGACCAGGCACGAGGCGAAGATCGTGAGCGGCTCGCCGTCGACCACGCTGGTCTGGACCCGGTCGCGGTACGGACTGCGTGCAAGGCGCGGCGTGCCAGGCGCGAGCGCGCTGAATGGCGCGGCCGCGCGCATCAGGCCGTCCGCCAGCTTCGGCCTCTTCCACACGCCGAGGACCGCTTTCTTGCGGAGCGATTTGCGGCCGGCGCGGCGGTGCTCGAGGATCTGCCGCGGCAGCGGTATGTCGACCGGGCATATCTCCTGGCACGCATTGCACTGCACGCAGAGCGTGTTCGGCAGGTCCGCCGCTTCGAGGCCGTGGTGGAACGGGGTGAGCACGAGCCCGATCGGTCCGTTGTAGATGTGGCCGAACTGGTGGCCGCTCACCGCCATGAAGGGCGGGCACGCGTTGGAGCAGGCGCCGCACCTGATGCACGTCATCGCGTCGCGAAAGATCGGGTCGGCCAGCATCTTCTCGCGGCCGTTGTCGAGGATCACGCAGTGCACCTCGCGAGGGCCGTGCACGCCGATCGTCAGCGACTGCTCGATGTCTGCGGAACGCGATGGTCCCGTGATCCAGTTGACGTAGCTGGTCATCACCTGCCCGGTTCCGCTGCGCGGCAGCATGCGCAGCACTGCCACCGCGTCGTCGAGCGTCGCGACGAGCTTGTCGATGCCGAAAAGCGCGATGTGCACCGGGGGCAGCGTCGTCGTCAGGTCGGCGTTGCCCTCGTTCGTGACGAGCACGATCGTGCCCGTCTCGGCGATGGCCATGTTCGCACCTGAGATTCCCACTGTCGCATCGATGAACTTCTTGCGCAGCGAGTCGCGCGCGTGACGCTGGATCGCTTCGACTGTCGGCTCCGTGCCGAAGACGTTCGCGGCATCTTCCTTCGTGAGGTGGATGGCTGGTGCGATGAGGTGCGAGGGATGCGTGTGCGTCAGCTGGACCATTCGCTCGCCCAGGTCCGTCTCCACGACCTCCATTCCGAGCCCCTCTAGATAAGGGTTGAGCTCGATCTCCTCGCCCGCCATCGACTTGACCTTGGTCACGACCATGCGCGTGCCGGGCGCGAGGCTGGTTCCCGCGTTCCAGCACAGCTGGCCGATGATCTCGCGCGCCTCGGCCGCGTCCTTCGCGAGGTGGACCTTGCCTCCGACCGCCTCAAGCCGCGCGGTGAACTGTTCGAGGAGCTCGGGCAGGCGGTCGAGGTTGGCCTGGCGGCGGCGCTTGAGGTCCGCGCGGCCTTTTTCGAAATCGAAGCTTTCGAACGCCGCGTTGCGCCGCGCCCGTAGGCCGGTCATCGCCTGCACCAGCGCGCGCTGCAGGCTGGGGTCGTCGAGGGCTCGGTTTACGCGGCGGGAGAAATGGCCGCGACTTTCTTTCAGAGGTGCGCCCTGCGCGCGCCCGGCCCACGCGTCGCGCTTAGTTCTCTGATGGCCTCCGCCACAGCGGTTGGTGTGGACACCGGCGCCAAGCATATGGTCCCGGCACATATGACTGCGCGCTGATCACCCGTCGGGTCGAGCACGGCGTATGGATGCGCGGCGCGTGCGGCGTTGGCGAGCTCGGCGTTTTTCGTCGTCACCTTGATCGCGTGGGGCATGCGGTCGAGCGCTCGCGCAAACACCGCGGCCATGAGCCCGTACTGCTGAGGTAGCGCGGCCACCGACTCGAGCGCGCGGCGCGCGCGTTCGCGATGGGGTGCCGAAGGATCCCCAACGAGGATGTCGAGCTCGATCAGCGCCATCGCCGCGACCGAGTTCTCCGCCAGCGGCTTGATCCGTTCGCCGAGGCGCCCCAGCTCGACATTTTCGTCGGTGCCCGCGCGATCGAAGTAGCCACCGAGCTGCGAGTCGCCGAACCGCTCTTCGATGTGCGCGGCCAGGTCGAACGCGGTCGGCATCCACCGATCACCGAGCCCGTGCTGATGCGCGCGAAGCGCCGCCCACAGAGACCACACCTGGTCGCCGAGCTGTCCGCCGGCGCCCTCGGAGCGCGACATGCCTTCGCCCTTTCGATAGGCGCGCTTGAAGAGGGAGTCCAGCAGCTTCTGGGCCGGCTCGGCGCGCCCGGCGTCCAGGTAAGCGATGGCGAGAGCCGCGTTCCACGAGGTGTAGACGCGACGGTCGACGTAGGGAGCCGCAGCCGCCGCGCGCTCGTCCGCGTCCATCGAGTAGTAGTGCTCGTCCGCGTCCTGGCTGCCCGCGTACAGGCCCGTCTTCGGGTCGCGCAGCACGCGGTCGAGGTAGCCGGTGGTGCGGTCGAGCGCATCGGTCATCCCCGCCAGCGCGAGCGCCTGCACGAGGCCGGCGTGGTCCTCGAGCATCTTCTCGAAGTGGGGCACGCTCCAGTCCTGCGTCGTCGAGTAGCGGAAGAACCCACCCTCGACGTGGTCATAGGTGCCACCACCAGTCATGCGCTCGAGCGTGTGCACGGCCATGCGGCGCAGGTCGTCGTCGCCGCGGAGCACCGACTGCTCGAGCAGCAGCAAGATCGCGTCGGTCTGCGGAAACTTAGGCGCGCTTCCGAAACCGCCGTACTCGGAGTCGTACGCGGACTTGACCGCGTCGAGCAGGAAGTCGACCAGGCCCGGCTGCAGCTCGCCGGCGCTCCGCGCGACACCAGACGCCGCGCGCTTGCGCGCCTCCAGCACGGTGCTGGCGATCTCCGCCTGGTGCGACCGGTAGTAGTCGGCGACGCGCACCAGCGCGCCGGCCATCTGGTCTGGCGGGAGGTAGGTGCCGCCGGTCAGGATGTCGCCCGATGCGGTCAGAAAAACGGTCGACGGCCAGCCGCCCATGTTGTAGCGCTGGTTGATGTCGGGGCGCACGTCGTTGTCGACGCGCACCGGCACGTACTCGCGGTTGATGAGGTCGATCACCGCGGGATGCGAGTAGGTCGTCTCGTCCATCACGTGGCACCAGTGGCACCACACGGCGGAGATCGAGAGAAGGATGGGCCGGCCCGTCTGCCTCGCCTGGTCGAAAGCCTCGGGCGACCATGGTTGCCAGCCGATCTCCGCGGCGCGGTTGGGCCGCGGCGAGAAGTGGAATTCGCCTGCTGCCTCGGCCATCGGTAGAAGGTTACGATGAGGCCGTGATCTCAACGAGCGCTGTCGACGCGTATATCGAGAAGCACACGCAGCGATTCGTCGATGAGCTCAAAGAGCTCTGTTCGTTTCCCAGCATCTCCAACCACGGGCGTGACGCGATCCAGCCCGCGCGCGATTGGCTCGCGGAAAAGCTTGGACGCTTCACCGACCGCGTCGAGACTCTCGAAGCCGGCGGCATGCCAGCCCTCTATGCCGAGGTCAAGGGCGCGGGCCGCCGCAAGCTGCTGCTGTACGAGCACTACGACGTGCAGCCGGTCGACCCGATCGAGCTGTGGGAGTCCCCTCCATTCGAACCCGCGGAGAAGGACGGGCGGATCATCGCGCGCGGCGTCGCGGACGACAAGGCCGACGTCATGGCGCGCATCCACGCCCTCGAGACGCTGAAGCAGCTGGGCGAGGTGCCGGTCACGCTGCGCTTCCTGGTCGAAGGCGAAGAAGAGATCGGGTCCCAGACCTTCGAGAAGATCATCCACGACCACGCGGAAAAGCTGCGCGCCGACGGCTGCCTGTGGGAATCGGGGAGCTCGTTCGACGACGCCGGCCGGCCGACGCTCCAGTTCGGGTGTCGCGGCCTTCTCTACGTCAGCCTGCGGGTCAAGCTGCTGGATTTCGACCAGCACTCGGGCTTCGCGTCCATCTATCCGTCGGCCGCGATGTACCTCGTCGGCGCGCTGGCGAGCCTTCGCGACCAGCACATGAACATCAAGATCGACGGGTTCTATGACGCAGTCGTCAACCCGACCGAGACGGACCGGCGAATGATGTCGACCATCGACCCGGAGATCGAGAAGCGTCGCAAGCTCGTCGGGTTCGAGCGCATGGTCCGCGACCCCAAGCCCGACCAGGTCATCGAGCAGATGCTGTTCCTTCCGACCTGCAACATCGCCGGCATCACGACCGGCTACCAGGGACCAGGCTCGAAGACGGTCCTTCCGGCCGAGGCCACCGCGAAGGTTGACTTCCGGCTCATCCCGAACCAGGACCCGAACGACATCCTGGAGAAGCTGCGCAAGCACCTTGACCGCAACGGTTTCGAGAAGGTGGGGGTCGAGGGCGGCGGCGAGAAGCCTTCCCGCTCCGACCCGAGCTCCGCGGTGGGGCGGAGCGTCATCGACACCGTGCGCGAGATGTACGGCGAACCGGTGCTGTGGCCGTTCATGCCCGCCACCGGGCCGATGCACCCGGTCGTGGCGGACCTGGGGATCCCTACGGTCCTGCCGGTCGGGGTGGGACGCCCCGACAACCGGATCCACGCCCCCAACGAGAACATCCGCGTCGCCGACTACATCAACACGATCCGCCTGATGTGCAGGGTCTGGGAACGGTTCGGGGAAGGGCGCTGATGGAGAAGCTCACTGACAAGCTTTTCACGGTGAAGTACAACGAGGACACCGGCAAGCCGCACATCGAGATCGTCGACCAGAATGTCTGCCTCTCGAAGTGCACCGGGAAGTACTGCACGCACTTCTGCCCGGCGGGGGTCTACGAGTGGAATGAGGAGCAGAAGAAGAACCTGGTCAGCTTCGGGAACTGCATCGAGTGCGGGGCCTGCTCGATCGGCTGCCCGTTCGACAACATCGCCTGCCACGCCCCGCGAGGCGGTTACGGCGTGCGCTACCAGAACGGGTGACCGCCGACTCGGATAGTCCGGACTATCCGGGGTTGGCATTGGACTCGAGCGCCCTTCGTCCGGGCTATCGGATGGGGTGCTGGCCGCCAGGCGTTAGGAATACCGCACCGCCTGGGAACACTTCTTAATAGCTGTGAGCGAGCAAGACGTCATCATCGTCGGTGGGGGACCGGCCGGGCTGGCGGCCGCGCTGTACACGGCCCGGATGAACCTGAAAACGGTCGTCCTGGACCGCGGGCCGCTGGGCGGCCAGCTCCTGAACACCGAGCTGGTGGAGGACTACCCCGGCTTTGACTCGATCCTCGGCTCCGAGCTGGCGGTCAAGATGGGCGACCACGCCCGCAAGTTCGGCGTCGAGATTCGCGACTTCGAGCCCGTCAAGGAGATCGAGGTTGAGGACGGCTTCAAGGTCGTCCGCCTGGAGTCGGGCGAGGAGCTTCGCGCGCCCGCACTGATCATGGCCGCGGGCGGGCTGCCCCGCTACCTGCAGGTGCCAGGCGAGAAGGAGTTCTGGGGCCGCGGCGTCAGCTACTGCGCGGTCTGCGACGGCGCCTTCTTCAAGGGCCAGGAGCTAGCGGTGATCGGCGGGGGGGATGCGGCCGTCGAGGAGGG
Organism: Candidatus Sulfotelmatobacter sp.; assembly: GCA_035602465.1. GTDB lineage: Bacteria > Chloroflexota > Dormibacteria > Dormibacterales > Dormibacteraceae > 40CM-4-65-16. The sequence continues at coordinate 10,268 of DATNMQ010000030.1, forward strand.
CGAGTTCCTGACCCGTTACGCCTCGAAGGTCTACATCCTGCACCGGCGAAGCGAGTTCCGCGCCCAGCCGATCCTCATCCAGCGGGCGCGCGAGAACCCCAAGGTGGAATTCATCCTCGACGCCCACGTCAAAGAGATCGCGGGCGAGAACAAGGTCCACGTGGTTCGGTACGAGCAGCGCGGCGAGAAGAAGGAGCTCCGGGTCGGTGGGGTCTTCATCTTCATCGGCTTCGTGCCCAACTCGGCGCTGCTCAAGGTCCACGTCGACCACGACGAGGCGGGCTACATCGTCACCGACCGGAACATGCAGACGTCGGTCGAAGGAATCTGGGCGGTCGGCGACGTGCGCGCGCAGCTGACCAAGCAGATCGCGACGGCCGTGGGCGACGGCACCACCGCCGCGGTCGCGGCGTCCGCCTACATAAGCACCCTGAAGGACGCCGCCCGAGCCTAGGGCCCTGAACCTGGCGTGGACGGGTTGAAGACGTTCACCCGCAGCAGGTAGGTGTAGCGGCCGTCGGTTGACGCGGCCTCCACCCGGGAAGTGCCCGTTTGGTTGGCGAGGAACTTGGCGATCGGCTTGCCGCCGGTCAGCGTTCCGGTCGTCAGCAATTCCATCGACAGCACGCTCGGGTTGCTCGTCTTGAACTGGACTCCCGTCCACTCGGTCGAGGGCCAGCCGGAGAGGTCAATCGTGAGATCTCCCCCGACCTGGACGTAGGTGTCGGTGCCGTCCTCGTTGACCGTGGCGGTCACGTGCTGGTACTGGGTCGACGTGTTGGTGGGGCCAGGACGGCGCTCCGCGGGAATCACCACGCCGTCCAGGAGGACGGCGAGGCCGATCATCCCCGCCAGGTAGCCTCCCCACACCACGTTTCGAGTGCGCGGCACGGTGCTCGAGAATCCGGGCAGGCGCAACGCCATGTTGCGGAAGTTGAAGAGGATTCCCGCGCCCACAAGGATCCCCACCAGGAGCAGGACGTTGATCGTCTCCTGCGCAATGACCAGGTTGAGCGCGCCTGCCTGGGTTACGCCCCCCGAGAGAAGCAGCGGCAGCACCATCAGGCTGCCGATGCCGCCGAGTCCATAGCGCAGGGCGAAGACGAACAGAAGCACGCCGAGGACGGCGTTTACGAAACGCGGCATGGCCACCGTGCGCAGCTGCATCACGCCCTTCTCGGCGAGGTCGAGCTCGCCGAGGGTTGGCGCGGCCTCCCCGCGCATGAGGGAGGCGGCCGATCGCTTGAGCTCCCCGGTCGGGGGCGACCCGGGCGGATTGCCGGCGGTCTCGACCTTGCCCGTCGCCGAGTCGACGGTCCAGACGGCCGCCGGCACGACCGCCGCGGCTACCGGCCCCGATGGGGTCAGCTGGTTGCCTGGAGCGACGTGCACCACGACCACCCCTGGCCGGACCCTCCGCTGGATCGCGTTTGGCCGCCAGTTGGCCTCGGCCCAGGCAGCCGCCGCCATCGCGGCCGACTGCGGGTTCTGGCCGGGCCCGCTGAACAGAAGGAAGGCGGGGGTGCCTCCCTGCTGGCGGTAGGCGATCCGCACGGTGTTGCCGGCAAAGCTCTGGAAGCGCGCGTCGTTCTGGGCGGCGAGCCGATAGCGGCTGCGGGGGAGGATCCGGACCAGCGCCGCGCGGGCGAAGTCTTCGACGTCGAATGGCAAAGCCCGCCGATGATAGGTCGCAGCTCAGCCGTTGAGGACTTCGTTACCGACTCCGCGCGCCTCTATCGGCCGAAGGAGAGGACATCGCCCAGCACGAAACCCTTGTCGGTGATCTCGTAGCGATGGACGACAGGGCGGTGATGCATCGCGCGCGTCTTGAGCACCGTGAGCGCCCGGGCCAGCTCGGGACCCTCCTGTACGTACTGCAGCAGGATGACGTTGTCCGCGAGGTGGGAGATCGCGTGGTCGGAGATCCGATGCAGCTGAAAGAGGTCGGGGACCTCGATGATCATCATCAGGCTGACACCCCGGCGGGTGAACCGCTGCGTCATCGAGAAGATCCACTCCCGAAACCGGCCCGGATCACCCGCAGCCGACATCAGGTCGAGGAGGCTGTCGACAACGATCCTCTTCGCGCCGGTCTTGTCGGCGAGCTCGATCAGCTCGTAGACCCACTCGTCGATGTTCATCTCGCCCAGGCGGCGACTCAAGATATGGACGTTCGGGTCGTCGATCGACCAGCCGAAGCTCCTGACGATCCGGCCCAGCTGGGTCTGGTTCTCCTGGAACGTGGCGAGGATTCCAGGCTCTCCGGTGTGAGCGCCGTAGTAGAGGAAGTGGAGGCCCATCAGCGTCTTGCCAATCCCCGACGGCCCGGCGATAAGGGTCGTGGCCCCAGCCCAGTAGCCGCCGTTTTCGAGGAGCTCGTCGAGGGCGGTGATCCCCGTCGCCGTGTGGTCGTCGCGCAGCTCGTAAGGCGTCGTGTCATGAGCCTCGGCCAGCCTCGGAAAGACGTCAACCCCCGCCTCTGTGATTCGGTACAGATGCTCCCCGGACTGATAGGCGCTGCCGCGCAGCTTCAGCACCTGGACCACCCGCACCTCGCGCTCCGCGACGCGCTTGACGTCGAAGGCGATGATGGAGTCGGCCACCGCCGCCTCGGCCTCGCTCAGAACCTCGGTCCGCAGATAGGGCGCGTTCCAGATCGAGGTGGTGGCGCTGGCGGTCAGCCGGCGCAGGAGACCGTAGAGGAAGAGTCGAAACGCGCTTATATCGACGGCCATCGCATGGAAGGCGCGGAAGCTGTCGATCACGACTATGCCCGGCCGGATCTCCTTCAGGTAGCGGTCGATCGTGGTGAGCACTTCATCCAGCCCGCCCTCGCCGAGCTGCTGGCCGACGTCGTCGTAGATGACCCGGCCGTCGCGGAGCGCGGCTTGGTCGAAGAACGACAACGTCTGTCCGTAGCGCAGGATCTTGTCCAGCGGCTCGGAGAGTGTCGACAGATACAGCGCTGGGTGCTCCGCGGTCGCGTTGTGAAAAACGATCTGCTCGCTGAGGATCGTCTTGCCGCTCCCCGGCACTCCCGCGATCAGGTTGATCGCGTTTTTGAGCAACCCGCCGTGAAGAATTTCGTCGAGTCGCTTGCTCCCGGTTGGGATTCGATCCGTCAACGCGGGACGCGTTGCTTGCGTGGGCGCACCAGGGCGCTGCTCCCCAGCAGGTCTCGCGCGGTCGAGACGAGAGCCAGAGGCTCCAGCGGCTTGCGGAGGAAAGCGCCCGCACCCAACCGCATCGCCTCGTCCGCGCTGTCGATCGCGGCTACGGCGACGATGTGGGCCGACTTCGAGGCCGCGAAGTCGGTCAGGAGTCGAAATCCCGCTCCGCCGGAAAGCAGGAGGTCGATGAGAACCAGGTCTGGCGAGCGCTCCTGAAAATTCAGCTTGGCTTGCGTCGCGTCGGCGGCCACGATGACCTCATATCCCTCGGTGCGGAGAAAGTACTCGGCGAGGTCCGCCGCATATGCGTCCCGGTCGGCTATCAGCACCAGTGGCCGGCGGTCCTCTGGGTGTTCGGCGATCTGGGCGGGCAGGGAGCCCGCGCGCAGCTCCTCCGACAGCAGCCGGTGGGCGTCGGCCGCGCTCAGACCGGCTTCGATCTTGGTCTTGACGAAACGCAGGCGCTCGACCTGGGCTCGCGAGTAGAGGCGCTGCGACCCGTCGCTGCGGGTCGGGGTGATCAGCGAGTACCGCTCCTCCCACGCGCGAAGGGTGGACGCGGGAACGTCGAGCATCCGCGCCACCGCGCCAATGGAGTAGATCGGCTCATCGCGTTCGGGTGCCATCTGTCTTCAGGTGCCAGTTTATTCCGAACTACATCGAACGCAGCGACAGTTAATGCGCAGCTATTGCGCAAAGTCTGTTCTTGTGTTAGGTTTCTGTATGGAAAACGGCTGAGGTATTGCACAAGTACTTCGCCGGTGCCGGCCTCGCGGCCGACGGAGGGAGGGTTCAGACCGTGGCTGACAGCCAGGAGGTGGCGGGACACCTCGAGATGGGCGCGCGGCCGCTGTTCGATGTGGCAGCGCGCCGGCGCGGCGAGCAACAGCCGTGCGTCATCCTGGTGGACGACGACACGGCGACGGCCGAAATGTACCGCCTGGGCCTCGAGCATCACGGTTTCTCCGTGGACTGGGTGGGCGACGGGCCCGGACTGTTCAAGTCTCTGAGCCTTGGGCTGCCCGACGTCGTCGTCCTCGACTGGCAGCTGCCCGGCATGAACGGTGACGAGATCCTTCTTCGAATCCGGCTCGACGAGCGGACGAGGGCCCTTCCGGTCTTGATGTTGAGCAACTACCCTGCGTCGCGGGACGGCGAGATCGACCGCGTGTTCATGGCGGGCGCGCTCGCCTGGCTGGAAAAATCCAACACTCCTCCCGCGCTGCTCGCGGAGAAGCTGAAGGAAGTGCTCGGCGTCTGATCGCTACGGGTGCGTCAGCTCGGTGCTCACATCCCAGAGTCGACCGGCCAGCGCGGTGTCATACGACGTCTTGGATGACTTGATCTCGCCTTTGCGGGTGTAGTACCGACCGCTGACGCCTTCGACCTCAGGAGACGATGCAAGGTACACAGCCGCCTTGGCCCCGTCCACGGCCGAGCCTCGCATGAAGGAAAAGATGCTGAAGGGAAAAGGCACCCTGAGGTTGGTCTTGACGAAGCCAGGGTCGGCGGCGTTGGCCGTCAGGCCGGTCCCCGCGAGGCGGCGAGCCAGCTCGTAGCTGAAGAGGACGTTGGCGAGCTTCGACTGGTTGTACGCGCGGATCTCGTTGAACCGTCGAGCGGACTGCAGATCGTCGAAGTCGATGCGGCCCATCGCGTGGGCACCCGAGGCGACGGTCACGACGCGCGCCGGTGCACTCGCTTTCAAGGCCGGCAGGAGGAGGTTGGTCAGCAGGAAGGGACCGAGGTGGTTCGTGGCGAACACCGACTCGAGCCCGTCGACCGTCTCGACCCGGCGAGGCTGCGTTTGGCCCGCGTTGTTGACCACGACGTCCAGCCGATCGTGGCCGGCTTTGAACTGGGACACCAGGTCGCGGATCGACTGCTGCGAAGACAGGTCGGCGATGAGGAGCTCCACGTCGGACCCCGGCGTCCGCTGCAGCACCTCGGCCCTGGCCGCTTCGCCACGCGACCGGTCACGGCTCACCATGACGACCCTGGCGCCCATCCCGGCCAGCGCGAGCACGATCTCCTTTCCCATTCCGGCATTCGCGCCGGTGACCATCACGACCTTTCCGTTCATTGATTTGTCCACTCCAGTCCTCCCCCCCCGCATTACCGGTAATTGACCACTACGGTAACTTACCACGCTGGTAGAGGATATGCTTCGGCGCGATGGCCGTGCGCAAGAAGTCGGCTTCGCGAGCACCGGAGCACCTGCGTCTCGAAGGTCAGGTGGTCGGGCTGTGGTTCCAGATGCAGGCGCGCCTGGATGCCCATTTCACCGAGCTCGCCGCCCAGCACAGCCTTTCCGCGGTTCAGGCCAAGGTGCTGCTGACGCTGCCCGCCGACGGCGCCGCGACCATGCGGGCTCTCGCCGGCGAGCTGCAGTACGACGCGTCGAACCTGACGGGAGTGGTCGATCGCCTCGAGGCGATGGGGGCCGTTCGGCGCCAGCCTCATCCGCAGGACAGGCGTGTCAAGCGGGTCGAGCTCACCGAGGAGGGGCGGCGCCTCCGGGAGGCATTCTGGGAGAGGCTGACGAATCGCTCCGGTCCGTTGGGGCGTCTCAACAACCGCGAGCTGATCAGCCTCCGCGCGCTCCTGGTGTCGGCGATGCACGAATCTGTCGCCGGCTGACGCCCGATGGCCCCGAATGCTGAACTTCTTCGTTAACCACTTGACGTAGCAGCCCGGAGCAAAGAAGACTTAGCGTCTCGGCAGCACGCCGTAGGGAGGAAGAGGGGTGGCCGGCGCCAGGCAGGCGCTGTCGGGGGGTGGGATGCACAGGGGTCCCGGGGATCGATCCGGGGTCGCCTTCCGCATGGCCTTGCGTTTTGTCGCCGCAGCCCGCAGGCGAATCAAGTACGTCTCGCTGCCGATCGCCTCTGCAGGCGCGGCGCTGGTGCTGATGTGGCCGGGGACGCAAGCCAGCGCGGCCGACCCACTCACGATCACCCTGCAGGGTTCTCACCTGACCGCCGCGCCCGGTGGCGACGTCGCGAGTGTGACGTTCGCCGCCAGCAACTCCAGCCCGTCGCTGGGCTCGTGGAATGTAATGGTCCAGACGACGCCTGTCGCGCCGTTGGTTTCCTTCACGTCCAGCCCCAACGCGCACTGCAGCCCCGCGGGGCCAAATCTCAGCTGCCTGACGATTCTCGCTCCGGGGGACACCGCGACCTACACGGTCGCATTTGGACCATTTGCACCCGGCCAGGTGATCTTTGGTGTCAACGCGCTAGGAACCGGGACAGCGAGCGCGCAGTTTCCGATCAACGTCCCCGCGCCCCCGACCCTGCAAATCGTGCACACTCCGTCCGCCCCGCTGGAGGGCGGCAGTGCTGACCTTGCGGCAACGGTGGCATGTGGGCCTTTCCCATGTGGCCCGCTGACCTACCTGTGGATGGTCACCAGCCAACCGGCCGGTTCCCTTGCCGCGCTCACCAGCGGCACCAGCCCGAACCCGAGCCTCGGCCCCCTCAGCCCCGGCGCTTACACGGTCTCGCTCACAGTGACAGACGCCGCGGGAAACACCTCGCCAACCGTGACGGACACGTTCTCGGTGTCGAACGTGGCGCCCACCCTCACCGTCGCCTTCAGTCCTCAAAGCCCGGTTACCGGCAACCTGGTCCAGCTGACCAGCACGGTCAGCGATCCTGGCTCGGCCAATGAGACCTACGCGTACCTCTGGCAAGTTGTGCAGCAGCCGGCCGGCTCCACCATCCAGCTGAGCAGCACGACGGCAACCAGCACGAGCTTCACGCCCATCACCGTGGGCAGCTACACGTTCCAGCTCACGGTGACGGACTCCGGCGGCCTGAGCGTCTCGTCCACCTTGCTCGTCGGGGTGGCCGACTGCGGCTGCCTCGCTCCGACGATCGTTTCGTTGTCTCACACGCCGGTTGGTCCCATGGAAGGCGGAACGATTGGTCTAGCTGCCGTCGTGAGCTGCGGCGTTTGCCAGGGGAGCAGCTACAAGTGGTCCATCGACAGCAAGCCGGCCGGCTCGCAGGCTGCGCTGAGCAGCCCCACCTCCGCCACGCCGTCCTTCATCGGCGACACCACAGGTCTCTACACGGTCTCTCTGGTGGTGACCGACGCTCTGGGCAACAGTTCGGCGGTGGTCACGGACACGATCATCGTGATTAACGTGCCGCCAACGCCCAACATCGTCATTACTCCGCAAGATCCGGTCACGGGCACGCTCGTCCAGCTGACCGGTGCCTACACAGATCCCGGCTGCACCATCACGTTCTGCAACGAGACGTATACCTTCGACTGGCAGCTCTACCAACAGCCGGCCGGCTCGACCACCCAACTGAGCAGCACGACGACGATCAACACCGGCTTCACAGCCGACAAAGCCGGCACCTATGGGCTCCGATTCCGGGTGACGGATTCGGGTGGCCTGACTACCGCGCTGACAACCACTGTGACCGTCCACGCGCCGATTGCGGTTCAGGGAGCAAGCGGCAGCGCCGCCGAGGGCACGCCGTTCATCGGAACCGTAGCAACGTTCTCCGACGGCGATTTCAACGCGGACCCGAGCGCCTACAAGGTGACCATCAACTGGGGTGACGGGACCACGGGTACTCCGGTAGCCGTCGTGTTCGATCCATCGATCGACGGTTTCATCGTGACGGGCTCCCACGTCTATGCGGAGGAGGGGACATATGCGGTCCAGGTCTCGATCGCCGACAGCGATGGTGACTCGGCGGCCGCGACCTCCAGCATCGGCGTCGCCGACCCGCCCGTATCCGCGACGCCCGTCAGCCCGATCACCCAAAACGAGGGGGTTGCCGGCCAATCGCAAACCCTGGCCACCTTCACCGATCCCGGCGGGCCCGAGGCTGTTAGCGACTACACGGCGACGGTCGACTGGGGTGACGGCTCCGCACCATCCCCGGGAACGATCTCCGGCAGCGGAAGCACCTTCGCGGTCAGCGGAGCCCACAGGTATGCCGAGGAAGGCGTCTACACCATCACCGTGGCGATTGTTCACGACGGGATCCCATCAATTCCGGTGACTATCGGTGCCCATGTCTTCGATCCGGCCGTCATTGCAAGCGGTGAAACGATCGCCGGCGTCGAGGGAGTCACCACGTCACCCCAGGTTGTCGCCACCTTCACGGACCCAGGCGGTGCGGAGAATCTGTCCGACTACACGGCCTTGATCAACTGGGGCGACGGCAGCCCGCTCAGCCCCGGCGCCATCACGTACGACAGCTCTGCGCTCCTCTTTGTGGTCCAGGGCTCCCACAACTTCGACGAGGAAGGGACGTACACGGTTGCGGTCTACATCACGCATGACGGCGTCGGGCCGGTGCGGGTCGAAAGCACGGCCACCATCGCCGACCAACCCGTCGTGCCGTCCCTGCGCAGCGTCGGCACCGTCAATGGTGTCGAGGGGGCGAACACCGCGCCTCAGATCGTAGCCAACTTCACCGACCCCGCAGGCGCCGAGACGCCGCAGGACTACACGGCTTACGTCGACTGGGGTGACGGCAAGCCGGCCACGCTGGAGACGATTACGGTGGACAGCAGCGGCGTGTTCAGCGTGGTCGCCGCAAGCCACACCTACGCCGAAGAGGGCCAATACCAGCTGACGATCACCGTCTCCCACGGTGGTACTGAGACGACTCTCTCGAACCGCGCCGACGTCGCGGACGTCGCGATCGTCGGCACGCCTGCGGCGGATATCTCGCCGTCGCCGCAGGAGGCGAAGTTCGCCAGCCGGATGACGCTCGCCACTTACACCGACCCGGGCGGGGCCGAGGCGATCTCGAGCTACTCTGCCTCGATCAATTGGGGCGACGGCACCCCTTCATCCACCGGCGACGTCGTCGCTGACTTCTTCACCGGCATCTTCTCGGTGTTGGGCTCGCACCAATACGCCGAAGAGGGCACGTACAACGTCACTGTGACGATCACACATCAGCAGGCGGGGACTGTCGTCGTCACCGTCCCCGTGACGGTCGACGACCAGGCCGTGACCTCGAAAGGTTTCAACCTGGTTGCATGGGAGGGCACACCCACCGGGCCGACAGTCGTTGCGACGTTCACGGATCCAGCGGGAGCCGAGCCGGTGGACAGCTATCTGGCGCTGATCGACTGGGGCGACGGCTCCAACGCTTCTCCGGGCCAGATCACGGCCGGGGCGGGTGGGGTCTTCACGGTTACGGGCAACCACACATACCGCGAGGAGCTCCCTCCCCCGGGCAAGTACCAGATCACCGTCTTCATCGGGCACGAGTACCTGGTCGACCAGGCATTCAGCAGCGCCACGGTACTGGATCTGACTGTGAACGGGTGGGGCGGCTATCTGGTGACCGGCAACGAGGGCGGGATGCCGGTGCAGACCGTCGGGTTCTTCAGTGACCCGGCCGGCACAGAAGCCCTGGGCGACTACCAGGCGAATATCGACTGGGGCGACGGCAGCGTGACGCCGGGCATCATCGTGCCCGCGCCGATATTCGGCGGTTTCTGGGTGATGGGATCTCATCAGTACAGCGAGGAAGGCGTCTACACCGTCGTCTTCACGGTCGCGCATGACAGCGCCGTCATCCTGGGTGGAGGCGTAAGCACCGCCGTCATCGACGACACCCCGGTGGTTTCCTCCGGTGACCTGACCGTCTCCGGGTTGGAGAACCAGGCGACCGGAATGCAGGCAGTCGCCAAGTTCGTCGATCCAGGAACTCCCGAGCCTTTGAGCGACTACAGCGCCACCATCGACTGGGGAGATGGATCCGCGGCTGCGGCCGGTGTCATCGCCTACGACCCGGCGACCCGCTCGTTCACAGTTTCTGGCAATCACACCTACGCCGACGAGGGCCTATACGCGGTGAAGACGAAGATCGTTCACGACGGGTTGAGCCCGGTCGAGGCGTCGAGCACCGCCGTGATCGGTGACCCGGCCGTCGTCGGGACGGGCGGCTTCGCGCTGGAAGGCGTCGAGCGGACCGGCGCCGTGCAGACGGTCGCGACGTTCACCGATCCGGCGGGCCCTGAGGCGGTGGGCGACTACTCCGCCTCGATCGATTGGGGCGATGGTGGTCCCCCGACTGCGGGAACGATCACCCTTCAGGCGGGCGTCTTCACCGTGACCGGCGCACACGCCTACGCGAACGAAGGGTCCTATGCGGTCAAGGTGTCGATAAGCCACGATGCGGCTCCGGCGGTCGTGGTGTCGGACACGGCGACGATCTCCGACAGCGACCAGCTGATCGGCACCACTCTGCCGATACATCCGGTCGAGAATGCGACCTTCACCGGGGCGGTGGCGACCTTCTCCAACACGGACACCTCTGCGCCCGCCTCCGATTTCACCGCTCTGATCGGCTGGGGCGACGGCACCACGAGCGCAGGGACCGTGAGTGGCGGGGCGGGCAGCTTCACGGTGAGCGGAAGCCATCTCTATGACGAAGGGAGATTTGTCATCACGGTGACCCTGTCGGATGTGGGTGGCGTATCGGCCACCGCGACCCGAACCATCGATATCCGCGAGGCCGATCACCTGCGCGGCAGGCTCACGGCCGCCTTTGCGCCGGCCGAGGGTCAGGCGTTCAGTGGCGCCGTGGCGACTTTCACCGACGTCAACACCGCAAACGGTGCCGCCGACTTCACAGCCACCATCGATTGGGGCGACGGAACGCGCGGACCCGGGGTGGTCTCCGGCGGCAGCGGCAGCTTTACGGTCAGCGGCGATCACACCTATGCGGAGGCGGGCTTTTACATCGTTCGGGTCTCGCTCGCCGATAACGCGCCGGGAACCGCGCGCGCGACCGCCCTGGGCTTCATCCATGTCGCCGACTACGCCCTCACAGCCACCGGAACCACCCTGGGTGGTCAGGTCGACACGACGTTCAGCGCTGTGGTCGCAAATTTCACAGACGCCGACCCGGTCTGCGCCTCGACTGAATATCTGGCCTTGATCGACTGGGGCGACGGAGATTTCACGCTCGGGACAGTGGGCGGCGCGAACCCGTTTTCAGTGACGGGCACGCATCGCTACGAATCCGCCGGCGTCTACCACGTGAAGGTCTACGTTCTGGATGGCGGTTTCGCAACGACTACAGCTGACACGACCATCACGGTGGCCTGAAGAGCCAGACGCCGGCTCGAGCGGCCGAGCAGCTACTGGGTTACGTCGACCCAGACCAGTCCCGGCGGCAGCGTCACCGCCTGGCCGTTGTCGAGCGTGAACGTCAGCGGCCCGTGGCTGTCCGTCGAGCTCCACGTCCCCAGGTACTGCAAGCCCTTGTAATAGACCTCGATCCGACCGTTGGTGTCGAGGTCGTAGTCGTGGATGTGCGCACCATGGCCGTCACCGACGTCCATCAGGGAGACGCGCGTGTGCAGCGTGATCAGCATCTCGATGCGCAGCGGCGCGTGAAGCGACGCGTCGATGTAAGAGTGTCCTGCTTCAGCCTTTTGATAAGTGCCGTTCACCGGGTCGTACGTGTACACGGAGTAGTGCTCATCGACGCCGACGGCGCCGACCACCGTGCCGCCCGTAAGGGTCGGGCGCGTCTTCGGGATCGTGTAGGAAGCTATGCCGCTGAAATAGTTGTCCTGCGCGGCCTGAACGTTGGTCCCGTTGATCATCAAGTTGTCCGGCGCGTATCGCGCGTTGGTCCGGTACTGGTAGCCGATGGTGTCGAAGAACTGCGGTACCGGGTCGGCGGCCGCCCTCGCCGCCGTCGCCTGCGACTCGCCCGACTGGAAGAGCAAACCCTTGTAGTGCCGCGCGATCTTCAAGGAGATGAAGCGGCTCGACCGCATCGGACCGACCACGTCTGGGACGCTGTCGTAGATCGCGGTCAGCCTCGTGATCCCGCCCTCGGCGACGTACTCGAAGATGAGGTCGGCGCCCTGCAGACCGTTCTGGTCGCGCGCGAACTCGTCGTTCGGGATCTGGATCAGCGCGGGATAGCGAAGCGAGATCCGGTGCTCGTGGTCGTGCCAGTAGACGCCCGTCTTCAACGTGAACGCGCCGGGCACCAGGTGGCCGGACAGGTCGCGGCCGCCAGGAGCAAGGTTCACCGTGATCGGTCCCGACGGAATTCCCGCTGTCGAGAACGTCGCGCTCTTGTCATCCGCCGCCCACTTCAGGTTCACGGGCTGCGAGCCGATGGTGACCTTGATCGTCACCGGTTCCATCGCGTCGTTGAACGCGAGCTTCATGGACGTGGCGGGATCGATCTCCATCCCGTCCTTCAACGCTGTCCCGTCGCCGGCGGTGATCGCGGTGACGCGCGGGATGATGATCGTGGTGAACGTCCACTGCGCGGCGTTAACGCGGTGGTGGCCGACGTCGTAGATCGGCTTCATGGCCACCGTGTAGGTCGTCAGCTCGGCGAGCGGCTTGGCCGGCGTCCACGAATACTGCGTCTGGCCTCCCACCGCGGTGATCGTGCCGGCGGTCGCGGGCGTGATCGTGAAGGCCTGCCTGACCGCGTCGATCGAAACCGACCGCGAGAACGTCAGCAGCAAGTTGCTGTCGGTGGGCAGGTCCCTCTGTCCGCTCTTGATGTTGGCCGCGACGGTGGTCGGCAGAGTGTTCTCGTAGGCGAGGAACGCGCCCGCACCGACCAGCAGGACGAGCAGCACCATGCCCAGGGCGATCAGGCCTCGACGGCCGGATCGCCTGCGGCGGCGCAGCGGGCGTCGCATTTCAGGCGCGGCGGATGTCGCTGGCTCGAGCTCGGGGATTGACGTTGAGATGGACAACGGGCCGGCGGGGATTATCGCATTAACGCTTGGGGGTCGTCTCCCCCAGATGGCGCAGCAGGGAGAACGTGTAAAGACCCGTCGCGTGCCCGCTTTCGAACGCGATCTGGAGCGCGTACTGACCCACCAAAGTCACGTCCCTGATCCGCAGCTCGTCCTCGCTCAGCCTGTTGACGCGCGACAGACGTCCCGCCGATCCGGCCTCGCCGCGACATTCGGCGCATGGGCAGGCCCATCGCAGCTGCTCGCCGGTGTACTCCGTCCGCGCACCACCTTCCCACGTGATCTCCATGACCTGGCGCTCACGGTCGACGTCGACGTTGGTGGGAAACGGATCCGGGTCTTGCAGGGGTTTAGTGGACGCTGATGACGGGCAGCTGGCGGAACGACTGGATCGACGTCCGCGCGGCGACCTGAGACGCGATCGCGACGAATGCCTTTGCACCAGCGGACTCCGGCCGCGAGATGACGACCGGCGTTCCGGAATCCGCGTCCTCGCGGATCCCCTCCTCGAGGGGGATCGCGCCGAGGAACGGAACCCCGAGCCTCTTGGCCGCCGATTCCGCGCCGCCGTGGCTGAAGATCTCGTGGCGGTGTCCGCAGTTCGAGCACACGTACCAGCTCATGTTTTCGATGAGGCCCAGCGGCGTGACGTTGAGCTTGCGAAACATCTGCAGCGCCTTGACCGCGATGTCGGTGGCGACGTCCTGCGGCGTGCAGACGATGGCGACGCCGGTCAGCGGCACGGCCTGCGCCAGCGTCAGCGACGCGTCGCCCGTGCCGGGCGGCAGGTCGATGACGAGGTAATCGAGTCGCCCCCAGTCGACCTGGATCATCATCGCCTCGATCGCCTTCCCGACCATCGGGCCGCGATAGATGGTCGGCTCGCTGCCGGGGTTGATGTGACCGAACGACATGACCTTCATGCCGTGAGCCTCGATGGGGAGCAGCCGGCCGTTGACCTGTTCTGGGAGCCTTCTCGACCCGGTCATCGCCGGCACCGAGGGCCCGTAGATGTCGGCGTCGAGCAATCCGACCGCCGCACCGCTCTTGCTCAAAGCGGCGGCGATGTTCACCGCCACCGTCGATTTGCCGACGCCGCCCTTGCCCGACGCCACGGCGATCGTCTGCTTGACGCCCGGGAGTATCTCGGACGGCTTGGGCCGCATGAACGCAGGCCGCACGTTGGCCGTCATCCGCACGTCCACGCCGGTGACGCCGGGGATCTCGTGGACCGCGTCCTCGGCCTGCGACTTGAACCGGTCGCGGACCGGACAGGCGGGAGTCGTCAGCTCGAAGGTGAAGCTGACCTTGCCATGCGGCGACACGTCGAGCTCCTTGATCATGCCGAGGCTCACGACGTCGCGGCCGAGGTCGGGGTCGACGATCCGGGCGAGCGCGTCGAGGACCTGCTGCGTCGAAGGGGCGTTCATGCGCACCGGATCTTACCGACCCTGTTAATTTCAATGCGCCGTGAAGCACGCCGGGCGCGCGCAGGGAGCCTCTCAAACCATGACAGCCGTCAGCCCGGCGGCCGATCTCATCGCCTACTACGGCGGGCCCGCTTCCGACGTCTACTTTCAGCGCGCGCATAAGACCCTTGCCGGTGCGCACGTCGACGCTGTCGTCACCATGGATTTCTTCACGAGCAAGCCGGGAGTCCTGTGCGGCGTGGCGGAGGCGGTGCGGCTGCTCAGCGGGGTGCTCCAGGAAGGCGACCAGGCGTGGGCCGTACCCGAAGGCGACTCCATCAGCACCAAAGAGACGGTGCTACGCGTCCGCGCTCCATATTCGCGGTTCGGCGTCTACGAGACGGCCCTGCTCGGGATGCTTTCGAGCTGTACCGGATGGGCCACCGCGGCGCGCGAGGTAGTCGACGCGGCCGGGGGCAAGCGTGTGATCAGCTTCGGCGCGAGGCATGTCCATCCGTTGATCGCGCCGACCATGGAGTATTCCGCCGTGGTCGGCGGATGCGCCGGATGCGCGACACCGCTCGGTGCTCAGCTGGCGGAGCTGCAGGGGGCATCGGGGACGATGCCACACTCGATGATACTTCTCTTCGGCGACACGGTGAAGGCGGCGCTCGCCTTCGACGAGCACATGGGCGACGACGTGCTGCGCATCGTTCTGGTGGATACGTTCAAGGACGAGGCCGAGGAATCGCTGCGCGTGGCGGAGGCGTTGGGCAAGCGCCTGCGCGGCGTGCGGCTCGACACGCCCAGCGAGCGCGGCGGAGTGACCGTCGACCTGGTGAAGGAGGTCCGCGCACGGCTCGACCTGGCCGGTTTCGACCATGTCGGCATCTTCGTCTCGGGCGGTCTCGACGCCGAGCGGATCGGTCAGTTCGAGGCCGCGAAGAGCCCAATCCATTCTTACGGTGTCGGCATGGCGATCAGCTCCGCGCCTCCGATTGCCTTCACCGCGGACATCAAGGAGATCGGCGGCAAGCCGATGACCAAGCGTGGCCGGATCCCGGGCATCGCGCCGAACCCTCGCCTCGCCCGCGTCATCTAGAGTCTCGGCCGGACGTGCGGCCCTTGAGGGCCGGCAGTCGGCGTGCCGCGCGTGCCGCGTCTGCGCCGACCAGGGCATCATCAGCGAAGCCAACCCGACCTTCCAGGGTGAGTGGGGACAGCCGTTCTTCCTGGTCGGCCAGGCGCCCGGACCGGCGGAGCGATTGACCCGCAGGCCTTTCTCGGGTCGCGCGGGCAAGGAGCTGGACCGGTGGATGCTGCGCGCGGGGTTCGAGGACGCCGAGGAATTTCGCCGCCTCACCTACATCGCCGCGCTGATGCGCTGCTTCCCCGGCCGCAATCCCACCAACACCGGCGACCTCAAGCCCCCGGCGGCGGGCATGGCCAATTGCGCGCACTGGCTCGACGAGGAGCTCCGCCTGCTGAGACCGAAGGTCATCATCCTGGTCGGCCAGATGGCGATCTCGCGCTTTCTCGGCCCGGGCTCGCTGGAGGAGCGCGTCGGCAAGAAGTTCGGCGAGCGACCCGTCATGGTCCCTCTTCCGCATCCGTCCGGCCAGAGCCGCTGGCTGAACGATCCCGCCAATCGTGACCGGCTGAATCGGGCTCTTGCATTGATAGGCGAGATGCGTTCGAATGTCGCCACCACAAGAACAAGGAGAACGAACCAATGAAATATCTGCTCGTCTATTACGGCGGCGGAATGCCCGAGACCCCGGCGCAGCAGGCGCGGGTGATGAAACAGTGGACTACGTGGTTCACCAAGCTCGGGCCTGCCATCGTCGACCCAGGGAATCCTTTCTCCGGCTCGGTGAACAAGATCAAGCCTGACGGCACGGTTGCGAAGGGCCCGGTCGGCCAGCGCGCCTCGGGCTACAGCATCATCGAGGCGCCCTCGCTGGACAAGGCGACCAAGATCGCGAAGGGATGCCCGGTCATCAAGGGCGGCGCCTCGATCGCGGTCTACGAAACCTTCAACGTCATGTAGCTGATCGGTTGCCGGCATTCTTCGCGCGCCGCGAGGGCGAGCGCGCCGTGATCGAAGGCGGCGACGCTCGCCACCTCGCCCGCTCCCTGCGCGCCCGCCGCGGACAGGAGATCGAGGTCATCGACCCGGCGGGATTCATGCTCACGGTGCGTCTCGAGCATGTGGGCGCGGAGCGGGTCGAGGGGACGATCGTCGCCGAGCGCGTGCATCAGCCGGAGCCCGCGACGCACGTCACCATCGCGATCGCCAACCTGCCCGCGCCGGCGCTCGAGCTGGTCCTGTCGCGCTGCACTGAAGCGGGCGCGTGGGCTTTCATCGTCTTCGGCGCGGACCGCAGCGTGGGTCGCAGCGACAAGCTCGGGCGCTGGGGCACGATCTGCCGAGAGGCATCGATGCTCGCGGGAAGGCTCCACGTGCCCGAGGTCTCCGCCGCATCGTCGGTCGATGCTGTCATCGGCGCGGCCGTGAATCCGGTTCTGCTGCACCGTGATTCGCCGGAGCGTTTGGTCGACGTCCCGCTCAAGGGGGACATGACGCTGCTCATCGGTCCGGAGGGCGGCTGGACGGACCGGGAGCTGGAGCTTGCCGAGTTCCAGGCCACCCTCGGCCCGCGCAACATGCGCGCCGACACCGCGGCGCTGGTGGCGCTCGCAGTGGTGCTCAGCGCTTGAGCTTGAGTCTCATCCTGACACCGCACTGGCGGCCGGGTTTACCCCGGCCGCGACTTTGTCTATGACGACTGCCAGGCGTCGTCTCGAGTACAACTAAGACAAGTCCCAACCGTATACCGGAAAGAGAGCCGGCCCGTCGGCGGAGCCGACCGGCCGATGAGAGGGAACCATCTGGGTTCCATCTCATAACTTGCGGTACGTTGCAACCTCGCCGGCGATGGCGACCACCGAGGCCACACCAAACGTGATCGCGCCGATGACCAGCAGGCCCGCCGCCAGCGGCGCTAAGCGTTCGACCGTCCCGACGCCGACGCACAGGACGCCGATCGCGATGACCAGGATGGAGTAGATCCGGAAACCTTTCTTCGAAGCGGCGAAACCGGGGGCCAGGGTGCCCAGGTTCCGCGACGTGACACGGCGCATGACGTAGTCTCCCGCGCCTAACACGTTCAGCAACCAGGCGGCTCCAACGACGATTAGCACGATGCCGAAAGCCAACGCCACATTCACGCCCACCATTTTCGCGATCCCTAGCATTTGAGCGTGGCCATCACCACGGTCCAGGCTCTGGTGCGGAACTTCTGCATCATCGCCCACATCGATCACGGCAAATCCACGCTTGCCGACCGGCTGCTCGAACACACCGGCTCGATCAGCCAGCGCGACATGCAGGACCAGGTCCTCGACACGATGGACCTCGAGCGCGAGCGGGGCATCACGATCAAGCTCCAGGCCGTCCGCATGACCTATCCGGCTCAGGACGGCAAGAGCTACGAGCTGAACCTCATCGACACTCCCGGCCACGTCGACTTCGCGTACGAGGTGTCGCGGTCGCTTGCAGCGTGCGAAGGCGCGATCCTGGTCGTCGACGCCGCGCAAGGGATCGAGGCGCAGACGCTGGCCAACCTCTACCAGGCCGTCGAGGCTGGACTCACCATCGTCCCGGTCGTCAACAAGATCGACCTCGACGCGGCACAGCCTGAGATGGTCGCGGAAGAGATTTCGGACGTCACGGGCATCCCGCGCGAGCAGGTCATCTTCGCTTCGGCCAAGCTCGGCATCGGCACCGAGCAGATCCTCGAGGCGGTGGTGAGCCGCGTGCCGCCGCCGCACGGTGATCCGACCAAGCCGCTGCGGGCGCTGATCTTCGACTCGCACTACGACGCCTACCGCGGCGTCATCACCTACGTCCGCGTCGTCGACGGCGAGATCATCCCGCGCACGCGGGTGCGGATGATGAACACGGACAAGGTCCACGAGGTGGACGAGGTCGGGTGGTTCGCGCCGCGTCCGCGTCCGGCGGCCAAGCTCACGGCCGGCGAGGTCGGCTACGTGACCGCCGCGATCAAGAACGTGGTCGACGCGCGCGTCGGCGACACCATCACCACGGCCGAGCACGGCGCCACGAAACCGCTCCCCGGCTATCGCCAGGTCAAGCCGATGGTCTTCGCCGGCCTCTTTCCGACCGACTCGGACCAGTTCGGAGCCCTGAAAGAGGCGCTCGAGAAGCTGCAGCTCAACGACGCGGCGCTGTCCTACGAGCCGGAGAACTCGGCCGCGCTGGGATTCGGCTTTCGCTGCGGATTCCTCGGCCTGCTCCACCTCGAGATCGTCCAGGAGCGCCTGGAGCGCGAGTTCGAGCTAGACCTGATCACCACCGCGCCGACCGTCGCGTACCAGGTGAAGCTGAAACGTGGCGAGGTAATAGAGGTGGACAACCCAGCCATGCTGCCCGCCCCAGAGGCCCTCGAGTCGGTCTCCGAACCCTTCGTGAAGCTGTCGATCATCGTGCCCTCCGCATACGTAGGCCCGATGATGGAGCTGTGCCAGGAGCGCCGCGGCGCCTACAAGCACCTCGAGCACCGGCCCGGCGATCGGGTCGTGATCGAGTACGAGATCCCGCTCGGCGAGATCATCCACGACTTCTACGACCAGCTGAAGTCGCGTTCCAAGGGGTACGCGTCGATGGACTACGAGATGATCGGGTTCCGGGACGGCGACCTCGTCAAGCTGGACGTGCTCGTCGCCGGCGAGCCGGTGGATGCGCTGTCCCTCATCACTCACCGCGCCAAGGCGCAGGTTCAGGGGCGCAAGCTCGTCGAAAAGCTCAAGTCGATCATCCCCCGGCAGATGTACGAAGTCCCGCTCCAGGCCGCGATTGGCGGTAAGGTGGTCGCCCGCGAGACGATCCCGGCAATGCGCAAGGACGTCCTGGCAAAGTGCTATGGCGGGGACGTGACCCGGAAACGCAAACTGTTGGAAAAGCAGAAGGAAGGAAAGCGCCGGATGAAGCGGGTCGGCTCGGTCGAGATCCCGCAGGAGGCCTTCATGGCCGTGTTGAAGCTTGAGTAAGACAGCGCGGTACCTGGCGGTGATCGCGTCCGCGGCTGTGCTGGCCACGAGCTGCACCAGCAAGCTGTTCTCGTCGACGACCATCTCCAAGCCGATCGACCTCTACGCCGCGACTCCGAGCCAGAGCGACGCGAGCTCGCTCCTGGGGGGTGGTCAGTGGTGGACGGCCGCACCGACCTTCGACATGCTTCCTCTCAATCTGGCCTCGGCGTCCTCGACGGTGAAGTTCTCGATCGTGCGGCGCTACGAGAACATCGGGACCTCCGAGACGTGGCGCCTCCGGTACAGCCAGCTCGACAAGGCGTCATCCGCGACGAAGGTGATGACGGACATCCAGAACGCCAACGGAACCGGAGCAGGCGGGAGCGGTGTGGGCGACCAGGCGCTCACCTACGGCCTGCAGCAATCGTCCGGCGCCGCACCCTACGAGGTCATCTCGCTGATCCGCGTCGGATCCATCCTGGTCGAGGGCACGTGGAACCGCAAGGACGGCTTTCCGACGACCAAGCAGCTGACGGCGGTGGGCAGGAAGCTCGTCTCGAAGATCCGGGACGCGGTCGCCGGGAAGGTGCACGGCACGCCTCCACCCTCGCAGGACCTCGCGCACCTGCCTCCGCTCGGCCCGGACATCACGCTGCTCGGAGCCGTGAAGCTGCCCATCGAGGCCCTGCCGCTGATGCTCAACTCATCCGCGCCTGTCGACACGGTGACCCCATTCAAAGACCGCTCGGTCTCCGACTTCGTCTATGGCGATTACGCGCTGGACAAGGACACGCACATGGAGGTGCAGGTCGGGCTCTTCTCATTCAGCTCCGCGACCGATGCGACCGACCTGTTCACCGCCATCGCGGGCGGCGCTCAGCCGGATGCCAATGGAATCCTCAGGAGCTATGACGACACATCGGGGCCGGGGCAGTACGAGTACTTCTTCGCCTCGGGGACGTACATCGGCATGCTGATCTGCCGCTCGACAAGCGAGCTGGAGGCGGCATCCCGTTCGTGTGAGAAGCCGCTCGAGTCGGTCGGCGCCGCCTGGTCAGCCAGCCTCGGACACTAGAGATTCACGGGGGAGGCAGGCCTAGATTCACGGGGGAGGCAGGCCTCCCCCGTGGAACCCCCACCGAGTCACACAATGCATGGAGGCGTTCGGCGGGCTGCGTTTGGGTGTCGGCCGGAGTTAATCCGGCCTACAGCCGCCATCCGTCTAATTCTTGAACCACTCCCACTGCTTGGTCATCCCTTCGCGCAATGAGACGCGCGGCTCCCAGCCCAGGCGCTCGCGCGCGAGGTTGATCGATGCGCCGGTGTGCCTGGGGTCTCCGGGCACCGCGGGCAGGTAGCGCCGCCGCGCCTTGATCCGGCTGATGTCGTCCAGGGTGTCAAGCACGCGATTGACCGTCACGCGGCTGCCTCCACCGAGGTTGATGACCAGGCCCGCCACGTCGGCGCTCGCCGCCTTCACAGTGCCATCGACCGCATCCGAAACGTAGGTGAACTCGCGCGTTTGCTCGCCGTCGCCGAACACCTCGATCTCCTCGTCGTCGACCAGTGCCTGCATGAAGCGCGAGAAGGCCATGTCCGGCCGCTGCCGCGGGCCGTACACCGTGAAGTAGCGCAGCGACACGGCGGGGATGTCGAAGTTGCGCGAGTACACGAACGTCAGATGCTCCGCCGCGAGCTTCGTCATCCCGTACGGCGAGACCGGGCGAGGCAGTGCATTCTCCTTGGTCGGAAACACCTCGGCGTTGCCGTAAACCGAGGAGCTGCACGCGAAGACGAGCCGGTCGACGCGTATCTCGCGCAGCGCTTCGAGCAGACGCTGCGTAGCGAGGACGTTGTCGCGCAGGTAGCGGTCGAAGTGATGGCCCCAGCTCGGCCTGACCGCGGGCTGGCCGGCGAGGTGGAAGACGACCCGCGCGCCGTCCAGCAGCTGGTGCAGGTCGACGTCGACGAGGTCGGTCTCGTGCAGCGTGAAGTTGCGGTGCATGCGCGCGACCTCGAGGTTTCGCTCCTTGCGACGGCGGTCGTAGTAGTCGCTGAACGAATCGATCGCGACCACCTCGTGCCCGTCCGCGAGCAGGCGCTCGCACAGGTGCGACCCGATGAAACCGGCGGCGCCGGTGACCGCAACCCGTGTGGGACCGTCGAACATGACTGTCAAGAGTGCGGTCAGGCCGGGGCCCTTTGCAACTCGCACCTATCCTGATGAGCATGCGTCGATTCGAAAGCTGGCTTGGCTCCGCGGGCCTCGGCGTGACGGTCAAGGAGTTCCCGCAGGGCACACGAACGGCGGTGGACGCGGCGCGCGCGGTCGGGTGCGACGTGGGCCAGATCGTGAAGTCGCTTGTGTTCGTCGCCGGCGGCAGGCCGGTGGTCGCGCTCGTCAGCGGGGCCAACCGCCTCGACGAGCGAAAGCTTGGTGCGGTCGCGGGAGAACCGGTGACGAAGGCCGATCCCGAGGCCGCGCGGGCGGCGACCGGCTACGCGATCGGCGGCGTGCCTCCGTTTGGTCACGCGACCGAGGTGCCGGTCTACATGGACCGCGACCTGCTCGGACATCGCGTTGTGTGGGCCGCGGCAGGACGGCCGGATTCGGTCTTCGAGATCGGGCCCGAGCGATTGCGCGAGCTCAGCAACGCTACGGTCGTCGCGCGGCTGCCCGGAGGACACCCGCTGCGCGTGGTGACCTCGTTCCTCCAGGGCGACGCCGCCTTCACGCCGGCCGATCCGCTGCTCCGTTATGCATATCCGACCGAGCTGGCCGAGAGGCGCTTCAGCCTCGCGGCAGACCGGCGCGCTGAGATCCCGCGCGTCATCCTCGACGAGGGCCTGGAGAAGGCCGTGCGGCTGAATGTGCCGCTGCTCGAGGCTCAGATCCGGCGCGCGCGTGGCCTGGCTCTGCGGGACGAAGCCGAGCTCACGGCGGCTATCGCGATCTGGGAGCCTCGTTCGGCGCAGCCCGCCCTGGGCCGCGCCCGGGCCGAGCGCGGGCTGATCAGAGGCGATTCAGCCGAGATGGAGGCCGGATTGGGCCTGCTGAAGAAGCTGGGTGACGTGAACTACCTCGACCGGTTCGCCGCCCGCGTCTGAGGCAAGATCCGGGCCCTGAGCGGGTTGTCATGGCTGGATGGGCTTCTTCCTGCGTAGCGTGATCCGGCAGCTCGGGCTTACCGGGCTGATCATCGTCGTGGCCGCGCTGGTGTTCGGCGCCATCTTCGGTGGCGTGGTGGCGCATCGTCTGGAGGCCTCACCTGCCGCCAACCAGGAAGCGCAGCAGGGCGAAAAGTCCACTTCTGATCAGCAGGGCCAGAACTCTGCGCAGACGAGCCAGAGCTCGGATCAGAAGGACGAAGGGCAGCCAAAGGGCCCGAGCCACGCGACCGGCTCCCGTACCACCGAGCCGCCAGACGTTCAGCAAGGCGACTAGGCGTCCGTTAAGCGATCAACCTCTAGGCTTGTCGCGCTACCATTCCTCGCCTGTGAGCGACCAGGAACCCCCCACGGCGCCGCTTGAGGCTCCGGTCGACCCGCTGTTCTCTCACGCGGCCTCACCGTTCATGCGGACCGAGACGCCGACGCCGGTGGCGTTTCCAGGACCGCCACTGCCCGCGCTCATCCTCAACTCGTCGTGGGTCACCTACAAGGCTCAGATCGAGTTCGGCCTCGCGATCCTGGCCTACCTCATGGTCCTGGTCGGGTCGGTGACGGTCCTCCAGGCCAACCCCGACGCCCGGTGGAAGTTCGGCGTGGCGGTGCTGCCGGTCATCCCGGCCGGGCTGGTCATCTGGCTGACGGTCCGGGCGCTCGGGCGGCTGGACGAGGTTCAGAAGCGGACTCAGATGCAGGCGCTCGGGTTCTCGATGGTCGCGACCGGCCTCCTGACGTTTGGATACGGGTTTCTCGAGGGGGTCGGGCTGCCGCACCTCAATTCGACCTTTGTCCTGCCGCTGATGGC
Organism: Candidatus Sulfotelmatobacter sp.; assembly: GCA_035602465.1. GTDB lineage: Bacteria > Chloroflexota > Dormibacteria > Dormibacterales > Dormibacteraceae > 40CM-4-65-16. The sequence continues at coordinate 33,607 of DATNMQ010000030.1, forward strand.
GATCCTGTGGGGTTTGGGCGTCGGCGTTCTGGCCCTGAGGTACCGCTTCCGCCGCTAGTTTCCAACCCTCGGCGGCCGGCTTTACACTTCGGCCGACTTGCGGGGGCAAAGACTGGTTCAGTTTTCGTTTGTTCTCGTCGTTGTGGTCCTCGCCGTGTTCGTGCTGATCGGCCAGCCGCCCTCCCCTCGGCTCACGGGCGCGGTAGCCACACCGTGGCCCTCTGTTTCCTCCGAGCCATCTCCGAGCCCAACCCCGCCGCCCTGGAACCTCGACGCCGATATCGGGTCGGTGATGGTCATCTCTTGGCGAGGGAGCGTCGGATGGCCGGCGGTGCGCCCGGTCTTGGTGGACTACAACGTTGGGGGCGTTCTTCTGTTCACACCGAACTTTGGCGGCACTCCCGACGGCGCAAAGGAGTGGAGCGATCGGCTGCAAGCGCTGTCCGCGACGGCGTGTATGGACCACCCCATCCTCGTGATGCTCGACGAAGAAGGTGGCGACGTGGCGAACGTGAAGGCGAGCTTCGCGCCACCGTGGCCGCACGTCATGGCCGCACAGGGCCCTGCCGGCGTCCGCGAGCTGGAACGCGTGAACGGTGTCGGCCTGCGCGCGGCGGGCATTGGGCTGAACCTCGCGCCGGTCGCGGATGTTCAGACGAATCCCCGCGACATGGTCATCGGGTGGCGGTCTTTCGGCTCCGATCCGGCGGTCGTCGCACCCCTGGTGGGGGCCGCCGTGCAAGGCCTGCACGATGGGGGAGTGGGCGCGACGGTGAAGCACTTTCCCGGGTTGGGCGGCGCGGCCGGCGATCCACATGTCGCGACTCCCACCGACCCGGAATCGGAGGCTCAGTGGATGAGGGTGCAGGTGCCGGCCTTCAAGGCCGGAATCGACGCAGGCGCGGACGCCGTGATGACGACGGCGGTTTACGTGCCGGGCCTGGGTGGAGGCAACATGCCGGCGATGCTGTCGCCGGCAGTCGTCAGCCGGCTGCGAACGCAGCTGGGCTTCACCGGTGTGATCGTCAGTGACTCGCTGAGCATGGGCGGGATCGGTGCGCGGTGGTCTCTGCCCGAGGCCGCAGTTCTTGCGCTGGCCGCGGGCAACGACATGCTGTTGCTCGCCAACGGCGATCTGTCCTACGAAGTCGAGGCGATAGCCGCGGTCAAGTCGGCCGTGCTTTCCGGGCGCCTGGACCGAACGAAGCTGCATGAGTCCGCGATGCGTGTGAACGCCCTGCGGGATAAGTGGGGACGCCGGTTCCTGCACTGCAAGGCTCGGGTCTTGGCCTAGACCGCAGGCTGGGCCGGGCCGGGTAAAATCGAGCCTCTGGCCGAGCGGGAGTAGCTCACTTGGTAGAGCGCGACCTTGCCAAGGTCGAGGTAGCGGGTTCGAAACCCGTCTCCCGCTCCACCTTTTGAATTCGAATTTGGCCTTCGGAGGCCGTCTCGACCACTACGCCGACCCGTACCGGGCTGATCGATCGCCGCTACAGGCCTGCTGAGTTACGTGAGGTTATTTCTAAGGCCGAGGAAAGTTGGGGCACCTTGGGTGCTCCAACCAAAAGACCCCAGGAATCTGTGCTCGTGAAGTCTAGGTCAGCAGCTCGATGATCAGGATCGTTACCTCGGTTGAGCCCGTATTGCGGAGGGCGTGCACGATGGGGAGATCGTTTGGACCGACGTAGTGAGCCTGCCCAGGGGTGAGCCCTTCGAACCGTCGCAGGAGGGAGCCATCTTCGCCCAGGTTGTCGGCTTCCTCGCCGGCGATGACAACCGTAATGTAGGGCCGACGGTGAACGTGTAAGGGCTTTGTTTCCCCCGGACCCGCGCCATCCTTCCAAACCCGAACCCGATCGTTCTCGAACAAGACGCTCGTCCCGACCCGCTCGCTCACCTCACCCATGGACTTCGCTCCCCCACGCGTGGCCCTTGCGACGATGCATGTTCCCGGCCGCGTGCCTGAACGCACCGTAGCACGAGTGAAAGCCATGGTTGCAGTGGTTATGTTCGAGCCGTTCTGCAGGAAATGGCCTCAAACCACCGCGAGCTGCGTCGGTAAAGAGCCGGTCGTGGGTGAACGTCCGCGGAAAAGGCGCCCCAGAGGTGTCAGGTGAGGTCCGAGAAGGCGCCTGGCATGCTCAACGCCTCCGAAATGCGTATCTAATTGCCGGGACTTGAAACCTGAACCTCGTGAGAGAAGCGGTAGGCGCCGATCGTAGAGTCGACCGTCCAGAGCCTCTCCACGTGGCGGTCGTCATCGGCGCTTAGCAGGACGATCGCATCCACCCATGAGAAAGTCTGGTCAACATATCGGGCCAGTAGGGCAACCGAGCGGCGATGAGATTCGCTAGGCATGCCGCGTATCTCGAAGAGTTCCGAGTCCGCGGCGAGCAGGCCGAAGACTGTCAGGGCAGGTCGGGCATCGTGACGGCCGCTGACACGGCGGTCGTATCGGAGCTTGGTATAGGCCTCTCCCGCGACGACCTCCGGGACCACGATTGGTGCCCGAAGCTTTCGCTGGGCCGCGATGACGTTTGCCGCCCAGTGATGGTGCCGATCATCGCGGTTGAGCGCGGCAATCAAAAGCCCGGTGTCGGCGAGCGAGCTCAGCCGCCGTACACCGTCTCGTCAATGGTTTCGGAAAGGTCCGGCGGTCCCTGGATGACACCGACAAAGCTGAGTAGGTGGTCGACCTGACCAGCCTCCGCGGCCAAGCCCGTCTCCACGAGATGGACGATGAGACCACTCTGAGTGGTGCCCCGTTTGCGCGCTGCCTTGCGAAGCCGTTCATCAAGAGAGCGGGGAAGGGTGATGTTCTTTCTAACGTGAGTTCCCATCGGCGCAAGTATACACACTGCAGCGGGTGCGCTACACACTGTTCGATGGCGTGGCCCGAGGTGCCCTCGCAATCCGGTAGGCGAATTCGACACGAGGATTGGTACTCGGGGCGTTGGACCCCGTCTCCCGCTCCACCTCGCACCTCACGGTTGGGGACCGTGAGGCCCCGGCTCAAATCCCGGACCACCGACCAAAATTTGTATTCAGACTTCTCCATCGTGATGGACATGGCAGCACTCGTGTCATCTGTATCAATCGTGTAGTAGTTTGGCCCACATGACTGAGGTCTTCGTACCAGCGCGGATCGAAGCGATGACATTGGGCGAGGCGTGGATAGCGATCGCAGCGGCGATTCTGACAGGCGGTGTCGTCGGGAGCTGGGAGGGACAGCCCATCGTCGAGGTGTTCCGCGCGACCCTCGACGTGCATTCACCTAGGGTGGACGACCCGATCATTGCCCAGCACGGTGATCCCGAACGCTTGGCCTGGATGCACGCGAACTTCACCGACCACTCCCGAGTGGCAGAACTCGGTGACGCCGACAGCTACGCGACGCGCCTGTACGACTACGCGCACGCAGGCCGCGACCAGATCCGCTGGGTGATCGACCGATTAGCCGCCAATCCATGGACGCGCGACGCGACAGTCACGACGTTCCAGCCACTGACCGACAACAGCTACATCCCATGCGTTAGCCTGCTCGACTTCTGGCTCGTCACGGGTAACCTACAGCTCGCTGTCTACGCTCACGCCATCGACTTCGGTACGAAGGGCTATGCCAATCTCGTCGAGCTTGCAGCGCTACAAACTCGCGTGGCTAGCGACCTCGGCGTCGGGGTCGGCACGCTGACGATGACGGTGAAATCGGCCCACATTTATCAGACCGAGCTTGGCCAGATGCGACGCATCATCGCGGCGACATCGGGCACCGCTGGGGACACCGCCCATACGGGGCGTTAGTTCCGATTTTGTACGTTCAGGATTGAGCAACGCTCACGACGGGCTTGCCTTGAAACCAGGCGAGGGTCTCAGCGATTGCCTGTTCGTGTGGGGTCGGACGGCTCCCAAACGCTCGGGCGAATTTGCTGTGGTCCACCACCCACGGGCGATCTGACTGATAAAGCGTCTCCTTGACGGCGCGCATGGCTGGGATGAAGACCCCCAGCGTCGAGATCATGAGCCTCGGGACCGTCTGCAGTCGCGCCGGCCCCTTGATCTGCTGGAAGACCATGTCGATGAACCGTCGCGTTGTAACGGTCTCGGCGCTGGGGACGTGCCAGACCTCTCCCAGGGCCTCGTCGCGTTGTGCCAGCGTCACTAGCCCCGCGGCGAAATCGTGAATGAACGTGTAGGTGTGGAGTGTGTCTGGATCGCCCAAGGCCTGCGCCGGTTTCCCGGCAAGCGCCCGGGCGAAGACGCCATCGCCCACCTTGGACTGGCGGGCGCCTGGACCGTAGAAATCTGACGCACGGCCGATGGTCGCGCGCACCGTGCCAGCCGCGTGCGCGTTCATGAGCGTGGTTGCCACCTGAGCTCTTGCACGGGTGGTGGGACCGATTGGTCGGTAAGGCAGGTCCTCGCGAATGGGACCGTCGACCGGCCCGTACGCATAGAGGTTGTCGCCGTAGACCAGCCTAGCCCCGGACGCGGCGGCCCCCTCGATGATGCCGTCCATGATGGGCGGCAGGGTCTGCGCCCACCGGCCGTACGGCCCGCTTGCGCAGTGGAAGACTACCGCCGTCCCTTCGCAAACCTTGCGAGCGGCCGCCGAATCGGTCACATCGGCGGCAACGACTTCCACCCCTTGTGGCGCATCCGCCTTCCCACTTCGACTGACCAGTCGGACTCGTTGGCCCGACGACATCAGCCGGCCGGCGACGGCGAGTCCCAGGGGTCCGGTGCCGAAGATGACGTTCTCAACATTTGGCGGCACGGTTCCTCATCTCCTCAGCGAGCGTATGCCGAGCACTTGAACGATGGCGGGGAGCCCGTTAGCGCGCTATCGAACGGCGGGGCTGGCGACCGAGACCTTTTGCCCGCCACAGGACGGACACGAATGAACGGTCACGACCGTGGCGGCCACCAGGCTGACCGCGTGGTTGGTTAGGGGCCGGACCATTTCCTGGCAACCCTCGCAGCGAACGAGGTCGGTATCGCGCTTTTCCTCAGTCACCGGGGGAATCCCTCGAACAGAGCGTAAATCAGTTCTGGAAAGCCGTCAAGGCGATCCCAGCTTCAGAAGGGGTTCGGTAAGAGCGAATCGCCCCGCTCCAGCGACGGAAAAGAAGGCGAAGAGGGCGAGCGTGGCACCCAGCAGGCTGATATTGCGGTAGAAGCTCCCCTCCTGGGTCCGTCGCTGTGCCGGGTCGGAGAATGTCCAGAACCGGTGGAAGAGGAGCGTCGTCGGTACCAGGAATGCCGCCATCATCAGCGCGGCGATATCGGCCCAAATGCCGAGCACCATCAATAGGTTGGCGAGGAGCAACCAGATACCGGTCGGCCAGCCGGCCAGGTAGGGAACCGGGAGCCGGCCGCGGGCCGTTGTCACAAACCGCGCGTGGTCCACGATGTGACCTCGGGCGGAGAAGGCGAACAGGGCGACGAACAGAATTCGACCGACAAGAACGATCGTGCTTGCCGTGGTGCTGATGGCTACTGATTCTCGCCGAGTTCGTGGTGCGCTCGGTGCCGACGCGACCAGACGCCGCGGTGCGGTTCATAATTTGGGTGGACGCGGTTGAGCGGTTAGTGGAAGGAGGCAATACGGTGGGGACATCCTTTTCGCGACGGCTTTTCAAGATCCTCGTCGCCGGCATCCTGGTTGCGGCAGCCTCCACCGCGGGGGCCTCGGCAGCACTCGCCGATGACCACGAAGGCTCGGGCCAGCCTGAGTTCGGACCGAACGTCTACGTCTTCAGTCCCAGCACACCACAAAGCGAGATCCAGGCGAAGGTCAATGCCGTGGCCAGCCAGCAGGTTTCCAACCAGTTCGGCACCCAGCGCTACGCGCTGCTGTTCCTGCCCGGCACCTATGGATCAAAGGCCAATCCCCTCAATTTCCAGCTGGGCTACTACACCGCGGTGGCGGGCCTTGGTCTCTCGCCCCAGGACGTCGTGATCAACGGCTCGATCGATGTCTACAACCAGTGTGCGGGCAGCTTCTGCACTGCGCTCAACAACTTCTGGCGCTCGATGTTCAACCTGACGATCAACGTCACCAAGCCAGCCGGCTGCCGAGAGC
>DATNMQ010000031.1:0-6566 GCA_035602465.1 Candidatus Sulfotelmatobacter sp.
GAAGATCCGTCGACGGTTTTTCCGGCCGCGCCTCTAGTTCAGCTCCTCCTGAGGCGGCCCGCCGAGGCGCCGCATCAGCTCCTCGAGGAGCTGTCGCGTCTCGGGGTCTGACATCAGCCGCTCCTGCATCTGCTCGGCGGAACGGCGAATCTCGGGGTCGGACATGAGGCGCTCCGACATCGCCTGGAAGCGGGAAGCCATGTCCTTCATCGCGCTCTCCTGGGCGACCTGGATCAGGATCGGCTGGCTGGCCGCGGCGACCACCGCCTCCGCCTGGACGCGCACCATCTCGATCCCTTTGCAGCCGAGACATTCGCCCTTGAGGCCGCAGTGGCACAGCTGAGGACGCAGCCGGTCCAGCGCCGCGTGAAGCTCGGAGAGATCGATGGGGCCTGCCACGGCAGCAAATCTACGAGGGTTTGGACTTTCCGGTGTACATGGCTTCGATCTGGTCGTGGAAGTGCTCGGCGACCGCCTTGCGTTTGACGTCCTGCTTGAGCGATAGCTCCCCGGCCTCCTCGGTGAAGTCGCGGGGAAGCAGCGTGAAGTACTTCACCGTCTCCCAGTGTCCGAGCTGCGAGTTCACGTCGTCGACCGTTTTCTGGATCGAGGCCTGCAGCGCCGCCTCGTCGAGTCCCTGCTTGCGAGCGGCGTCCCGGTCGGGAACGACGACCGCGGTGACGTAAGGCTTACCCTCGCCGACCACGACCGCCCGAAGCACGAGCGGGTCGCGCAGGATCGCATGCTCGATCGCCATGGGCGCGATGTACTTTCCGCCTGAGGTCTTGAAGAGCGACTTCTTGCGGTCGGTGATCTTGAGGTAGCCGTTGCCGTCGATCTCGCCGATGTCCCCGGAATAGAACCAGCCGTCGTTGAGCACCTCCGCCGTCGCCGCGGGCTGGTTGTGATAACCCCGCATGTTGCCGGGACCTTTGACCAGGATCTCTCCGTCGTCCGCGATCTTCAGCTCAACCCCCGGCACGGGTTTGCCGACGGTCAGGAAGCGGTGCTCCCGAAGCGTGTTCGAGCAGACTCCGGAAGTGGTCTCGGTCAGGCCCCAGCCGTTCAAGATCGGCACCCCGAGCGCCCAGAAGAACTCCTCGATCTCCCTCGCCAGGCCGGCGCCTCCGCTGATGAAAAAGCGCAGCCTTCCGCCGGTCAGAAGGTCTCGAATCGAGGTCAGGACGAGCCGGTCCGCCAGACGTCGCTGGGCTCGCAGCACGGGACCCGGCTGCGGCGACATGGAGAAGCGCGTGCCCGCACCGATCGCCCATTTGAAGATCGCTTGTCGGACCGGACTCGCATCGCGCACGCGGGCCATCACGGCCGCATACATCTTTTCGTAGACGCGCGGGACGCTGAGCATGATCGTCGGCTTGATCTCGTGAATCTCTTCCGCGAGGTGGTCCTGACCCCGAGAGATCCAGGTCTGGCCGCCGTACAGCAGGCCGTCGAAGATGTCGTTGATGCGGCCGAAGACGTGTGAGTACGGCAGCCAAGAGATCGACGAGTCCTGGTCGGTGATCGGGTGCATCTTGACCGCGGCGCGACTCAGGTCGACCAGGTTGCGATGCGCGAGCTCGACACCTTTTGGAAAGCCCGTCGTGCCCGACGTGTAGACGATCGTGCAGAGGTCGTCGGGAGAGATCTTGCCCAGGCGCGCGCTGATCTCGGCGAGGTTATCGGGCTGCTTCTTGACCCACTCCGCGATCTCGCGGTCCATGTACGCGATGTGGCGCAGGTTGCCGGTGACCTGGAGCTTCGCGCCGAGCTCCGGGTCGGACGCGATGGCGTAAACGGCCGCGCTGTCCGTCGCGATCGTCTGGGCGCCGTCGTTGGAGAGGTTGTGATAGACGGGCACGGTGATCGCACCGACAGCCTGGATGGCGAAGTCGCAGTACAGCCACTCGATGCGGTTGTCCGAGAAAAGAAGCACGCAGTCGCCTGCCTTGATCCCGGCGTCGACCAGGCCCGACGCGACGGCGAGGACGTGCCGCTGCATGTCGGACCACGTGAGGACCTGCCATGGGCCGTCGCCTTCGCGGTAGTGGACGAGTGCCCGATCACGGTACTTGGCGATCTGCCGGAACAACACGCCGACGGTGGTGCGATCGGAGATCGCTTCGACATCGATCGCCTGCGTCGACTCAGTCGCCCTCAGGGACGTGGTGTTACTTCCTAGCCAGATCTTCAGCGGGAGGGTGAGCAGCGGCGCTTGCCCGGCCGCAGGCCGGGTCGGCATACCGGCTGGGGTCCGCCACGACGAAGTCGTGGGGAGCGTGAGAGGGAACCGGTAGGTTCCCTCTCATTATTTGACCGCCTTGATCGTGAGCGTCAGGGTTCCTGAAGGGACGCTGACCGTCACCTTGTCGCCCTTTTTCTTGCCCACGAGCGCTCGCCCGACCGGCGAGTCGACCGAGATGCGGCCCGCGGACGGGTCGCTCTCCACAGCGCCGACCAGGTGGTAGGTTTCGCTGTCGCCTTCGTTGTCGACGACCTCGATCGTCGATCCGGGCTCGACGACGCTCGAATGGGTCTCCTTGATGATCGACGCGCGGCCGATCATCTCCTGAAGCTCGTAGATGCGGCTGTCGAGGAGGCCCACCTCCTCCTTCGCCTGCTCGTACTCCGGGTTGTCCTCGATGTCGCCTGGCTGGAACGCCTCCTTCAGGCGCTCACCCGCGTCGGCGCGACGGCGCAGCGCGACTTCGAGGTCGCGCTTGAGCTTTTCCAGCCCTTCGGCCGTAAGCAATACGGGTTCGGTTAGGTCCATCATTCCAGCCCTGTTTGAATATTACCCGGCACATGGACCCCTCCGATCTAAGGGCCGAACTGGCCGAGCGGTTGGCGAATGATAAGCCGATCGACGCTGAAACGTTCAACGCCGCGTGCTTCATGCTCTCCCGTGCGCTGGAGAGCCTCGAGCTCAACGAACCCGAGGCGGCGCCGCTCGTGCGCCGCCTCCTGCGCGTGGCCGGACGCGTTGTGATCGACACGGGCACGCCGAAATCGTCGGCCGGGGTATGGCCCAACACCCGGGAGATGGCGGTGCAGTGGATCGACGAGGCTCTGCGCGCGCTGGGCTACGAGGCCCGTCCCCTTTGAGCGAACCGGGCCACGAGCCATGGCGTGAGGCGATGCGCGCCGAGGAGCAAAGGCGTCGCCGCCGGCCGGCCGACCAGCGCGCCGTCCTGCGCCGCATCACGATCACCACCGCGGTCGCGGCAGCGGGCTTGAATGCCGCGCTCTTCGTCCAGGCCGGCCTCGAACAGATCGGACCCGGTGACTTCCAGAACCTGATCGTGTCGACGGTCTACGGTTTGTTTCCGGGTGCGGGCCTGCAGCCTGCGTCTCAGGCGCCGACTCCCTCCCCAGGCGCCAAGGCCGTCGCAACCACAGGCGGCTCATGACGTCGACGAACCCACTCTGGTTCGTCGATCGCAGCGCCGGCGAGGTGACCGTGCTGCTCCTCACCGCCGTGCTCGTCCTCGGCATCGCGCGCGCGGGGATGCCTGCCGCGTATCCGTTCGTTATCGAAGGGGCTCATCGCAACCTCGCGCTGCTCACCGTCGTCTTCGGTGGATTGCACGTCGTCGCGGCGATCTTCGATCCCTATGCTCGCCTGGGCCCTATCGACGTTTTCGTTCCGTTTGCCTCGGCCTACCGAGGCACGTGGCTCGGTCTCGGCGTGATATCCGCATACCTGTACGCGGCCGCGACCCTGACCAGCTGGCCCGCCCGTCGCCTGCCGCGATCCAGCTGGGTCTGGCTGCACCGCGTCATGTACGCCGGCTGGCTCATCGCGGTCATCCACTCCCTGGGCACTGGTTCGGATGTGAGGAACGCAGTGTTCCTATTCCTCAACGTGGCCGCGGTCGCGTCGGCCCTGATCGCATTTCTCGCCATCCGCGTCGCCGAGCGCTGGACCACCTCTCCGCGGCTTTGGGCGGCGCTTGCCATCGTCAGCGTGCTGGTCACGCTCGGGACGGCGATCTGGGCGGCCGGCGGTCCGCTGCAGCCGGGCTGGGCGAGGTCGTCTGGCACGCCGGCGAACCTGCTGAAATCGCCGTGATCAGCGGCCGCTAGAAGTAAAGCTCGTTTCCCAGCGAAGACTGACTCAGGTACAAAGTCCCGCCGTTGACGAGAGTCGAGAGGGCGGGAGTGACCGCGGGAAACTTGATCACGACAAGGACCTGCAGTCCCTTTCCTCCAGACACCGGGCGGAGTCCCCAAGCGCCATAAGAAGAGCAGCTGCCGAGGTCGGAGCCGGAAGATAGCGTGCACGTCCGGATCGCAAAGCAAGCGATCTGCGAGCCGGTGAAAGACGTGGAGGCGCAGCCGTTCGGATCGCCGCAGACGGTGGTGGCGACGGTGCATATCCCGTTCGCGGTGCCGGGTCCTACGGATCCCCAGGCCGCGACCGTGTTCGGGATACCGGTGTTCGGCTCGTCGCGAACCGCGCTTCCGATGTCCGACGTGTCGGAGATGATCCCCATCCGCAGACCGGCGCGCGCAGCGCCGGCCGCGTCGATGGTCTCCCAGTAGGCTCGGCCGACGTCAACGGTCAGCAGCACGAAGATGATGAGCGCGGGCGTGAGGAGCGTGAACTCCACCAGCGCCTGGCCTCGTTGCTTCCGTCTTGCCGCGCGGGTCGTCACGGACTGTGTCATGAGACCAACGACACCGAGCCGATGGCCTGCTGTCCGGGGCCAGGGCCACCGGTGCTCCTGAAGGTGTAGGTGGCGTACGCGTAGTCACCGCAGCGGTCACCGTCGAGCATGAAGATGGTGACGCTCAAGTAGCTGCCCGCCGGGTTCGGGAACGTGTATTTCAGCTTCGCCGTGTAGGTGCTGTTGTTGGCTCCGGGGATGGTGTTGTGGTGGCCCCAGTTCCAGCCGCCTATGGCCTCGATCGTCGCGCCGTTGCCTCCCGGGATCGTGTACAGCCAGTCGCTGTTTCCTTGCGGCGGGCCCGTGGAGATGATCGAGTACGTGCCAGGCGTGCTGCCGCTCGGATACGCAGGGTTGGCGTCACCCGGGTTGTTGCCGGGCGGTGGGAGCGGCGTGCCAGGGCCGGGAACGGTGGTCCAGATGCCCTGGGAGAAGAACTGCGGGCTGCTGTTGTTGATCTTGGTGTAGACGTCGTAGGCGTCCATCATCCACTCGTCGGAGTAGTTCACGGTGAGGACGGAATAGCCCGGAGCGCCGGCCGTGAGCGAGACGCTCGTGATGATCTGGTTCTCGTTTCTACCGCTGGTCCCGATGCCCGGCACCGATCCGCCGCCGTAGCCCTGGGTGAAGTCCAGCACGCCGCCGGACTGGCCGAACACGGTGACGCTGTAAGCGAGAATCTGGCCCTGGATGGCAGGCAGCTCCTGACCGCTGACGTTGAAGCCGGCCATGGCGGGATTGAACTCGACGCCTCCGCCATTGGTGGCCGGAGGAGGAGCCTGGTAGATGATGCCGCTCGTCGTGTTGGGCGGGGTGCCCGCGCCAGGCTGGGACGCGTCCAGGTGGATCCACCCGCTGTTCTCCATGTCGAAGAGCAGCGGCGAGCCGCTCACCGAGGCCAGCGATCCGACGCCGGCCCCCGCGAGAGCCAGGCCCTGCACCTCGTGTGTGCTGACGAAGCCACCTGAGTTGGCCTCGAACCGGAACACGACGCCGCTGCCGCTGATGACGGTCGGGTCACCGCCGCCACCACCACTGCCCGCCACGCCGTTGGTGCACGAGCCCGGCGTCGGGCCGGAGTAGGCGGTGAAGGCGCCGCCGCCATGTCCCAGCCAGATCCCAGCGGTCAAGCCCGGACAGGAGTTCGGCAGGCCGGCGGTGCAGAGGTCGAAGTCAGTTGCGGTTTCTCGGCTGTGGTCGATCCCGTTGGCGGTGTAGCAACAGCCGGTCAGGTTGTTGACGGGTGCTTTGCCGGTGATGTCGTAAAGCCCCGGGCCGAACTCGTAGTTTCCGTGGTTGATCACGATGTAGTCATATTTCCCATTCCCGATCTGGTACGGCTCCAGCGGGTCGGCGCACGGGCCGTACATCGGCTGGCCGTTGAGGATGAGCGAACCGCAGTCGGTCAACGCGCTGGTGTTGACCGTCGGGTACCAGTACCCGGGTATGAACCATCCGGCCTGGTTGCCGTAGAGCGTGGACAGGGGCGCTTGTCCAGAGTTCGTGCAGGGCGTGGAAACGGCCCCGACGTTCGACGAGCAGTACACCTTGGCGCCGGCCGGCACCGCAAAACCGGCCCCACCGATCGCCGAGTTGGGCGAACATGTGAGCCCGTTGTACGGATCGCAGATCGTGGTGCGGTCCTGGATCACCATGTCGCCGTTCGACCGCAGCGCTGTGTAGTCGCCGGGCGGCGTGAGCACGGACCCGTCGTAGCCGTAGATCTTGGGCGCCGTGTTAGGTCTCGCCCAGAACGTGGGGCAGTTGTTACCAACGCCGGTGCACGAGAGCAGCGTCCGGCCGACGGCCTTGGTCTCATCGAAGCACTGCTGCGAGGCGGGAACGCATCCGATCTGCGGCTGGTAGATCGTCAGCGCGTTCGGTGGAGGGGCATCG
>DATNMQ010000042.1:0-10567 GCA_035602465.1 Candidatus Sulfotelmatobacter sp.
GTAGACGGTGAGGTCGAAGGGCCAGGTGACCACTCAGTGAGGCAACTCCGAGCCAGATGTACCAGAAAGCGGGCCCGGTCAGGCGCTAGCGGCAGGGCCCTCCCAGCTGCCCGCCGATGGCGCTGGCGGAGTACCACGCACCGTTGGAGTAGACCACGATCCCGCCTCCGACCGAAAACCACAGGCCGCGGCTGTCGGCGATCGGCGGACCCTGCGGGTACGGAGGGTTGGGACCGCTGGCCCATGCGAGGCCGGCTATGGCTGCAGCGGCGTTCGGAGCGACCGCGATGAACATCGCATAGCCGCTGGGATAGGTGACGTTGATCACCGGATGGCCGGCGCCGTCAAAGCCGATCACCGTGCTCTGGCCGGCGGCCTGGGTGAAAAACGGGGTCACAGCGCCGCTGGCGAGGTCGAGCTTCATGATCGTGTTCGCCACGCCCTCGGGGACCGACGAAGTCGGCGGCCCGTACGCGGCGCCCGCCGCCACGCCCTGCCAGAAGCCGGTCGCCGACAGCTGCTTCGTGGTGCCGGAGTAGCCCAGGAAATACAGTCCGCCCGCTGGGCCACCGGTCACGTAGACGCCATCGTTCTCGGCTTTGAGGACGCTGAAACCGCGGCCCTGTCCCAGCTCGATCTGCGTCCCATGCGGGATGTCCTCAACGTAAATATTGCCGGCAGCGGGGAAGGCGTAATGGACGCCGTCAGGTGAGAGCCAGGCCACGGGCACAGGCACCCACTTCGAGTACGCCGAATCGTAGGCGAGGGCCCACCAGCCTGGGGGATTGCCGGCCGATCCATACGGCGGGGTCGGCGATGCGGCGGCGGCCGGGCTGGGAAGCGGAGCGATGACGGCGCTGCGCGGATCGGCGATAAAGGTCTGGCCGGGAAAGACGATGAATCCCCCTGAACCCGGACCACCGGCGTACACGGGCAGGCTGCACGACAGAATGACGCCTGGCTGCGACCCGGACCCGGGCCACGCCATCGGCGGATAGCTGCTGGACGAGGCGTACTGGCTGGGAGGAAGTGACGAAGGCGGGCTCGTCGGTTGAGGAGCTGGGGATGGGCTGCTGGGCACGGGGGAAGGGCTCGGTGAAGGGCTGTTCACGCTCTGGCTGGGGCTGGGGCTGGGCGTGGGCAAGCCGGCGTGGGCGACCGGGCCGGCGTTGATGCATCGTGAGGTCTTCAGCCCCAGCTTGTTGGCCGGGCCGCAGCCCAGGGATGTGGTTGTCAGTACGAGCCCGGTGGCGACGACAAGGGTCAGGGCCACTACCAGGCCGGCCGCGAGATAGCGGTGACTGAGCAAGATCTCCCGCGCGGTTTTCATTGACTCCTTGGCTCTCACGGAGTAAATCGGAGCGGAGGCCGTTAGGTTACGGTTTGTTGGCCGTAAATTCGGCAAGCAAAGCCTGGTTCGCGGCATCGAAGCGATCCAGCTCGACGGCCTTGCGCGCTGCCGCTTTGGCGTCGGCGCCCAGACCGAGGTTCAGGTCGGCCAGAGCAAGGTTGCGGTACACGAGAGGGTTAAAGGTGCCGAGCTCAGCCGCACGCTGATAAGCGGAGCGGGCACCCGGCCAGTCGTGCCGCTCGAACGCGATGTTGCCGACCTCAACAGCGTAAACGCTCTCCCAGGGCATCATTTGCCGGGCTTGCGCCGCCAGCGGCTGAGCGTCCCGCGGCCGGCCGGCATAGTCTGCGTCCACCGCCTGACGCAGGGCCGAGTCCGCCAAGTAAGGAAGGATAATTCCCCACAGGGAGACGGCGGCAGCCGCGGCGAAGGCGGGGGCAAGCAGCAGGCCGGTGCTCCGCCGATCGACGGTCTCGGTTCGCGTGCGTACGGCGTCGCAGAGCGCAGTGGCGGCGGCCGCGAAGATCCAGAAAGGCAGCGCCGCCGCGAGCGCCGCGAAGTTAAGCTGGAGCACGAGCTGGTACGCGATCCAACCTGCTCCAGCGATCACCGCCTGATCGATTCGGCGCGCGCGCCAGAGCGCGCGAAGGAAGGCAAGCTGGATCAGGAGGTACGTCGCTACACCGACAGCCCCCTGCGTCGCCGCTACCTGCAGCAGCTCGGCGTGCGCTTTGTCGATCGGCTCTCGAATGTTGCCTGTGGCAAGGGCGTAGGTCATGCCCCAGTCGCCGGTCTGAAAGCGCGGAAACACCAGGCCCACGTTGTCAGGTCCGTATCCGACAACCGGCCGGCTCGCGACGAGGCGCAGCGAGTCTCCCCAGATGCCCGTTCGCGCCCTTTCCAAGGTGTGGGGGTCGAGCGTGCTCATAACCCTTTCGACCAGCGTTCGCTCGAGCTGGCCCGATCCCGAGCTCGCGTAACTCACCACGACTACCAACAACAGGAGTCCGACCACGGGAGCGGTGAGCACGGCGAGCGCACGCAGTCGCCTTGGCCGCGCGACCACGAGGAAGACGATTGCCGCGGCCGTGGCAAACCACGAGCTGCGGCTCAAGCTCAGCATCAGCGCCAGACCGCACACGATGACGACGCTGGCGAGAAGGATTCGCGCCGGCAGAGTCACCGATACGAGGAGCTCGCCCACCGCCAGCGCGATCACGAGGGCGAGGAACGCGCCGAGCACGTTCGGATTGCCTAACGAGCCGAACGCAGGCGCGACCGTCGAGTACTGGAGCGAGTCGTGCAGCGACTGGACGATTGCGACCACCGCGGCCGCACAGCCGGACGCGATCAGGACATGGACGAGGCTGCGCGCTTCATTCGCGCTTGCCAGCGAGTGCACGGCCAGCCAGAACAGGGCGGCATACGTCACCAGCGTGAGCAGGCCGTCGTAACGCGAGTAGGTGCCGAGAAGCGCGACGTTGCGGTTCTCGGCGAAGACCGTGGAAAGCGCGCCCGACGCGATGAAGAGGAGCAGGGGAATGTCGAGCGGCGTGCGCTTGATCACCGCGGTGCGCGTGACGGCGATGCGCGCCAGCAACAGAACCAGCAGCACCACCACGAGCACGCGCGCAAGCAGCAACTTGGGCAGGACGAAGTGCTCGTAGGTGAACGGTGAGTATGCGAGCGGCAGCAGAAAGATCCCCGCTCGAAGCGTCCAAGCCTGCGCAGCGGCGAACCGGGACTCGATGGCCGCCTAGTATGCGCTCTGCCGTCGCCCCCCCACGGTCACGGCGATGAGGAAGATCAGAAGGACCAGGACATGCGCGACGGTGCACCACAGGCAGATCGCGCCGAGCTTCACGATCTCGATGAACACCAGATAGAGCACGACGACCATGCCGATCGCCGACCAGGCGACCTGGGTCCATCCGACGCGGCGTGTCCAGAGCAACGCACTGAGCGCAAACCAAAGGATCCCCGCGACCGAGGTCGGGATGGAAGTCGCGGCGACGATGGCGTAGGGGCTCGTCAGGACCAGCTCGCAGTTGACAGGTCCGCTCACCGGGCACGCTGCCGGCGAGCCCGCGTAGTGGAGGACCGTCAGATAGATCGAGACCACGACGCCCGCCACCGCGGCGGCGACCGCCGCGACCTGCACGCGCGACATCACAACTTCTGTTCGAGGCTCTGGATTGCCGCCCCCGAGCAGACCGCTGCCGGCTGGTCCTGGGTCGTCTTGCAGATCGCCGCCGTGATCAGGTTCGCCGAACCAACGATCGCCTTCGCCTGCGCGGCGTCGGGGTTCTGCACGTCCCGCGCGATCGACTGCCAGGTGCCCCCGCCCAGCAGGTCGGGCGAGTACATCGCGCCGGCGAACGCGTACCGATTCGCAAAGTCGACGAAGGGGATGCTGTTGCTCGTGTCGTAGCGGTTGACCAGCTGCTCCTCGGCGGCTGTCGGCGACTGGAGTGGCGACTGGTTGCGATCTTTGGTTTCGACGGCGCGGAAGTCGATGTACTGGCTCGTGTAGGTCGCGCCGCGGAAGGTGAACGTGGGCGTGTTCGGATAGACGTCGGTCGAAGAAGACGTGGTTGCTTGCAGACCCGAGAAGGTTCCGAACCGCCCGAGCGCGATGATGAGCGGCCAGCGTTCGGCGGCGCAGTAAGGGCAGTACTCCGCCCCGACGTAGAGGACCTCAGGTTTGCCCGTCGGGCCCGTGAGCAGAGAGCCGGCCACCGGCTTGATCAGGTTGTTCGCGGCGCCCTGCCCGATGGTGTCGAACTCCGACTGAGGAAGGCTCGTGATCTCGGCGACGACCTGCTGCGTGGCGTCCGCGGTGGGCAATGGAGGTGGCAGCGGAGTGGTGTACCAACGGACGACAAGAAAGCCCGCGATCACGATCGCGATCGCAGCGACGATGGCAGCGGGGGCGACCCACACGGGCGTGCGCGAGACCGGCTTGCGCATCGGCCTCGCGCGCTTGACGCTCATCCGGTTTCGCGCGTGATCGGCTGAGCCAGGATCCAGAGGCTCGTCATCGTGTAAATGACCATCAGCAACAGCATGGGGTACTGACTGAGCAAAGCGCGCTGAGCGGTGCGGAACCGCTCACCGGCCCGCAGGTGGGAGAGGTAGACCGCGATGACATGGCCGAGCACGATGAGCACGATCTGCGCGTACCAGACGGTCGAGGCCTGGGCCAGCGCGAAGCTCGGCGTGAAGCCCGCCACGGCCGGCCAGAGGTGCCATCCCTTCTGCAGCGGATCGTTGAGCAGCGGAATCAGTGCCTGCGACTGGACCATCACGTAGCTGTAGTTGTGGGCCGCGTTGTAGACAAGAGCAATTGGAACGAGGGTCAGGGCGAATGCGGAGATGGTGGCCTTGACGTCGACCTTTCGCTGGCCCAGGTAGATGACGCCTTCCATGAACGCGATGAATACGAGAAGAAAGGCGACTGTCAGCAGCACGAGGCCCAACGTCTTGACGAAGAAGAACCCGAACGCCCCCATCGGGAGCCAGATCGGGTCGAGCGCGATCATGAAGTCCTGCCAGGCCGGCGTGGCGGAGATCCCGTCGAAGGCGAGCGTGCTGAGCATCAAGATCACGAAGAGGATGCGGTCCCAACCGGTCGGTCCTGGCTTGAGCAGGCCCACGCCCCAGGGCCGCGCGTAGACCGCGGTGACGCGGCTTGCCTCATCGCGTTCGGCCTCGATCGGACCGAAGCGGCCCACGATTCCGAACAGGACGGTGAACCCCTCGCAGTGCTCGAGCCACGCGTCGCGGCCGAAAACGAACATCCCGGCAAGGGTGATGACCGAATAGACGATGGCCGCGATGGCGACGATGAGCGGCCGGTTTGCCATACCGCTCGTCAGCTCGAGGCACGCGAACGCGAAGTAGGCGACGATGGCCGGCCAAACACCGACCTCGGGCAGAGTCCGCACTGGCTTGAGCCGCACCAGCCTCGCCACGGCGTCGTAAATCGCCGCCCAAGGGTTCAGCAGGTACCAGAGATTCCCGACGAGGCCTGACACGATGAACGTCAGCGCCCAGAAATAGATCCAGACGATGTATTCGGCCGGGTTGTAGAAGGCGTTGGTCGAGCCTAAGAACCCGGTGATCACCGCGGTGAGCAGCGCGAGGACACCGATGACGCCTCCGACGATGCGCGGCCAGGGCGACCGCGCGAGGGGCAAGAGCCAGGGGACCGCCCGCCGTGGGTAGACGATCGCCCTGGCGCCGACCTGGTCGCCCGCGAACAGCACGACGAGCACGAAGGAGACCACCACCACCGCGCCCGCCGCGTACAGGTAGAGGGCCAGTCCGATCGGCAGGTCGTACCTCTGCCCGAAGCCGTGAAGCAGGATCTCGGCCGACAGCCTCATGGGCTTATCGTGAGCGTGCCGAGCAGTGTCCTGGTGCTCTCCCACTCGATGTCGCACCCGCACGTCTTGTTGGCCGTGAACGTGTGGCTCACCGTCTGGCCCGCCTTAGTGTCGAAGAGGATGTCGTAGATGTGGAGGTGGACCTCGCCGTCGGTGTCGCTGGTGACGTTGATGGTCACGGTGTCGTTGACGTGAGCGGTGAGGCTGCTTGGATTCATGCTCGACGCCTTGGTCACAGTCACGTTCCACGTCACGTTCTGGCCCTTGTGGCTGTTCGAGTAGATCAACACGCCACCCACGGCGACGAACAGAACGAGCACAACGGCGACGATCAACCATCGAGTCCGGTTCACGGATCTCCTCCTTATTAAATGCGGTCAGTCAGGACGGACTGAGCGCTTAGAGGGGAGGTCCTCGCCGGCTGAGATCGAATAACAGATTCTCGGTGATCGTGGCCCCGTCCGGGGCGGGCGGCATCGGGCGTAGAGCCACCGAGGCAACGAAGGGTTGGACGATCGGAGCGAGTCGCAGCTTGATCTGTGACAGCGCCGGCCGCAGACGGGCCAGGAGCCAGCGCAGGCCAAGGGCCGCCACCGCGGCAACCGGCAGCTGGCCCACCGTTCCCCACAGCAGCAGGACCGCGGCCGAACTCGCGGGCGCGCCGCCGGCGGCGGCCTCGACGGTCTCCTGCCCGGCAAAGACCGCCAGCTGCAGCGTGTACAGGGCGGCCAGGAGCCGGAGGTAGGAAGGCGCCGAGTCCTTGTCCAGCCGGCCCGCCATGAGCCGGGCGAGGCCGATCACCAGCAGCCCCACCACGAGGGCGATCGCGAGGAAACCGAGGCCCGTCTTGGCCAGGGCTGGGAAGTACTCGTGTACGCCGGAGCTCTGAACCTGAGGCGCGTTGGCGCCAAACCGGAGCGAATAGGCAACCAGGTGACCCGCCTGGGAAGCCAACAGGCCGACTCCGCCGACGACGAGCGGAGCCCGCCTTCCGTCCACGGTTCTCGATAATAGGCGGAGCCACGTAAGAGTTAGTTCAGAAATCCGGAGGAGGTCCAGATGAGAAAAGGGGTTCTCGCGATCGCGGGACTGATGATCCTGACGGCGTGTGGCAGCTCCAACACCCCCTCCACCCCCAGCTCGTTGGGCAAGGTCGACCGGATCGCGGCCGAGGTCCCGAGCTCGATGAAGGGTCAGACGATCCAGATCGCGACGGACGCGACGTACGAGCCGAACGAGTTCGTCGACGCAGCATCGGGCAACATCACCGGCTGGGACGTGGACTTCGGCACCGAGCTTTGCACGGTGATGGGCGTCCAGTGCCAGTACCAGAACGTCACCTTCAGCTCGATCATCACTCAGCTCAAAGCCACCAGCTCGCGGTACCAGTTCAGCCTTTCGAGCTGGAGCCCGACGCAGGACCGGGAGAACAGCGGGATCGACTTCATCAGCTATTACAAGGCCGGAGAGGCCTGGATCGTCAAGTCGTCGGGCGGAGCCTCGATCAACAGCGCGGCCGACCTCTGCGGCAAGACCGTCGCGGTCGAGACAGGGACCACTGAGGAAAGCGACGCCTACACCTATATGGGTCAGGGCGTCGGCGGCGCTCCGGTGGCCGGCCAGACGGACAAGTGCAAGAGCGCGGGCAAGGCAGACATCAAAGTGCTCAGCTTCGACAAGCAGACCGAGGCCAACGCGGCGCTTCTGTCGGGCCGCGCTGACGCCGGCTGGCTCGACCAGCCGGTGGCCGCGTACCAGGTCAAGCAGTCGAACGGGCAGTTCAAGCTGTCGGGCCAGCCGTGCAGCGTCGCGCCTTACGGTCTTGCCATCGTGAAGGGAAGCCCGATGGAGCCGGCGATCACCGATGCGGTCAAGTACCTCATCGGAAGCAGCTACTACAAGCAGGTGCTGGACAAATGGGGCGTTTCGGACGGCGCCATCCAGACCGCGGACGTGAAGCTGAACGACAACAACTCGGTCGGCGCCGTCTGCGTCTCCTGAGGCCGAGCACAACCTGAAGTGACCGAGATCGCCTCCGGGCCGTCGAGCTCACCAGCTGGGCGGCGGCCGGAGGCGATCAAGGCCGTACCGGTCCGTCACTCGTGGCGATGGGTTTCCGCCGCCGTCGTTCTCGTCCTGGCCTTCGCGGCCATCTACACCGTCGTGACGGCGCCTCTGCTGCACTGGGAGACGTTCTGGCAGTTCCTCTTTCAGCGGCTCATCTTCGATGGGGTCAGGCTCACTCTCGTGCTGACAGTGGTGGCGATGGTGATCGGCATCACCCTCGGCGTCACTCTTGCCGTGATGCGCCTCTCCCCGAACCCCGTGATGTCGGCGGTGAGCTGGTTCTACATATGGTTTTTTCGCGGTACTCCTGTTCTGGTCCAGATCTTCTTCTGGTTCAACATCGCGATCATCCTGCCCCACGCCGGCGTCGGGATTCCGTTTACGCATATCGGGGTCAGCGTGAGCACCAACGTCTTGATCCCGGCGGTGGTGGCCGCCATCCTCGGCCTCGGCTTCAACGAGGCGGCGTACATGGCTGAGATCGTGCGCGCGGGCATCATCTCGGTCGAGCACGGCCAGACGGAGGCCGCACAGGCTCTCGGCATGACACGCCTCAAGGTGATGCAGCGCATCGTCCTTCCGCAGGCGATGCGGGTCATCATTCCGCCCACCGGCAACGAGACGATCTCGATGCTGAAGACCACGTCGCTTGCGTTCGTCGCGTCCGTGCCGGAGCTGTTCACGCGGGCGGACCAGATCGCCAACTCGAATTTCAGATATGTCGAGCTGCTCTTCGTGGCCAGCTTCTGGTACCTCGTGATGACCTCGGTCCTGACCGTCGGCCAGTTTTACCTCGAGCGCTACTTCGCCCGAGGCTCGACACGCGAGCTGCCCCCGACGCCCCTCCAGCGGTTCCGCCGCCTGCTGTTCACGTACCGCATGCTGCCGCGCACCTGATGAGCGCGATGGTCCGCGCGGAAGAGGTGAACAAGAGCTTCGGCCGGCTCGAGGTGCTGCGCGGGATCACCCTCGAGGTCCAACCGAAAGAGGTCATGTGCATCATCGGCCCGTCCGGCTCTGGCAAGAGCACATTCCTGCGGTGCGTCAACCACCTGGAGAAGATCGACGCAGGCAGGCTGTACGTGGACGGCGAGCTTGTCGGATATCAACAGCGGGGCGACAAGCTCCACGAGCTGCCGGACCGCGACGTGTGCCGGAAGCGGTCGGAGATCGGCATGGTCTTCCAGCACTTCAACCTGTTTCCGCACATGACAGCGCTGCAGAACGCGGTCGAGGCGCCGATCCACGTCAAGGGCGAGAATCGCGCGACCGCCGAGGCACGCGCCCGCAAGCTTCTCGAGCGCGTCGGGCTCGCGGACAAGGTCGACGCTTACCCGAACCAGCTCTCGGGCGGGCAGCAGCAGCGAGTGGCAATCGCGAGGGCGCTTTCCATGCAGCCCAAGCTGATGCTGTTCGACGAGCCGACGTCAGCGCTCGACCCCGAGCTGGTGGGAGAGGTGCTGGACGTCATGCGCGGACTCGCCGAGGACGGTATGACCATGATCGTCGTGACTCACGAGATGGGCTTCGCGCGCGAGGTCGGCGACACCCTGGTATTCATGGACGGCGGCGTCATCGTCGAGTCGGGCACGCCGCGCGAGGTGCTCGCCAACCCGCAACAGGAAAGGACGAAGCTCTTCCTGTCCAAGGTCCTCTGAGTCCGAGTCTTAGCTCGAGCGGGCCGCGCGCCAGTCCTTCCAGTCCGCGCGCAGCCGGCGTGCCATCCGTGTCGCCGCATCGCGCAGCCAGCCCTGCTTGCGACGCGCGAGGTCGGCGACGATCGCGCGTCCTGCGCCGCGCGTCCCGAGGTGGATGTTGCCGGCCTCCCAGCCCATCGCTTTGAGCAGGCGCGCCTCGTCGCGGCGCTTGGGCAGCTCGTCGAGCATCACTCGGCCGCAGTCCGGCGACAGCCGCCGCACCAGCCACCCCTCGCGCACGTCGACCATCGGGTCCGGACACCTCACCGCCTGACCGATCAGCTCCAGGTAGTGGATGCGATCGCTCGTGTGTGAAGCGTGGGCCCAGTCCCACGCGGAAGGTGCAAGGGCCTTCGCCTCGTGGGCGACCATGCCGCCGTTCCAGCCGGCGACGGCGACGAGGCGCTCGAGCCCCAGGCTGCCGAGCCCGGCCCGGCGCCGCACGAATCGCGCGCTGCCGGCTCCGTCCGGCAGACGCTGCAGAAGCACCTCCTGGGTCTTGGAGGGGAGCGGCCCGCGCGCCGTCGGCAGCGCGGTGATTCGCGACCAGAAGACGACCGGGTCGCGCAGCCTGCCGCTCGCCAGCTTGCGCAACCAGCGGTCGTTCTCGGCGAGCACCATCGGCCGGCCGCCTGCCTTGAGGCAGGACGTGTAGCCGCTGAGAATGGCCGCGCAGGCCTCCTTCAGGTTGATCGTCAGGTGACCCTCTGTCGCGGCGAGCCCCGCGCTGGTGGCAAGCCGCACCAGGTCCAGCGTGTAGGGAAGGTTGGTGGCCTCGTCGAAGTCGTTGACGCCCCAGACCAGGCGACCCTCCACGTCCCGCCAGGTGCCGTAGTTCTCGACATGGAGGTCGCCTACCGCCAGCACCTTTGGCGCCTCGGCCACCTCCGGCAGCTCCTCCGGCCAGAGCTCTGCCCAGCGATAGAAGGTCGCGCGCAGGAAGCTGAAGGTGTCGGCGGCCATCTGCTGGTGCTTGAAGTCGAGGTCGTCGCGCCGCAATCGCCGGCGCTCGCCGAGCCAGCGTTCAAAGCTTTTCGTCGCGTCCGTTATGTGAGTGGCCACCG